>JANXFM010000131.1 GCA_024959975.1 Flavobacteriales bacterium | reverse complement strand
AAAAACTTATTTAAGCGGTGTAGAATTATCTACAGAATTAAATATTGTTCACGCATGTTTAAATGACGTAAGCGATGCGTTGATTTCTAAGCTAAAAACAGATACCCGTTCCGTTTTAATGATTAACACTTACAACAATCACGGAATGGCGGAGCAACGTAGACTGTTCATAGAATTAATAAATGCCAATTGTGATACTCCGGTAATCATAAGTCGTGCCTACAGTCATTTAATGGATGAACAACTTCAACTACAAGCTTCAACCGATATGGGAGCGCTCTTACTAGATGGTTTAGGCGATGGCGTATTTATCGCAGCCGAAAACTGTGGAAATGATCAAATGATAATGCAAACGGCTTTTGGTATTCTTCAGGCTACGCGTACACGCATATCTAAAACAGAATACATTTCATGCCCGAGTTGTGGTAGAACACTTTTCGATTTGCAGGAAACCACCGCAAAAATACGTTCTAAAACGAGTCATTTAAAAGGTCTGAAAATTGGAATTATGGGTTGTATCGTAAATGGTCCCGGCGAAATGGCTGATGCCGATTATGGATATGTGGGTACTGGGATTGGTAAAATTACTTTGTATAAAGAAAAAGAAGTGGTTCAGCGAAACATCCCTTCCGAAGATGCCGTTAACGCCCTAATTGAACTGATAAAGGTAAACGGTGATTGGGTAGAATCTGTTGAAGATTTATAACTCGTCGTACATACAAACATCTTTTAAAAACTCAACTCGATATCCTATTTCTATTGGAGTGATATTTACGTGATAATTCATTCGAATAAAACGACAAATCAATTCTCTCTTGTGTAGTAAATCTCTGTGTTTTGCTAAGGCGATTACATTTGTTACTCTATCGTGCATGACTGAAATTTTTTATTTACTCATACATATACAAAAGCTGTGCCAAATGACTGCAACTAACTCTTTAACAGACAAATAAACCTATAGGCTTTCGAAAACGGAAGTATCTTTTAAAAACTGAATCCGATAATCAATCTCTTTAGGAGTAATTTTCAGATGATACTTCATTCTTAAAAAACGACAGATCAACTTTTTTTTGTGTAACAGATTTCTTTGCTTCGCCAAAATAATAATATTTAATACCTTATCTCGCATTACAATGTCATTCCAGGTTGGTTTATGAACATTCAAACACTTAGTGAAACCAAGCAACATTTCAACATATAAGTTAGTTAACTATTATGACAAATACAAGCCGGTGTAAATGGAGCGAAAAGGATCCTTTGTACATACAGTACCACGATACCGAATGGGGCGTACCTCTTCACGATGAACAGCAATTGTTTGAATTTCTAATGTTAGAAACTTTTCAAGCCGGATTAAGTTGGATCACGATACTCCGAAAAAGAGAAAATTTCCGACAAGCATTCGACAACTTTGACTATAAAAAAATTGCGCAATACAAGGAACGTAAAATTCAAGCCTTACTTCAGGATAAAGGAATTATCCGAAATAAATTAAAAGTACGAGCAGCTGTATCAAATGCGCAAGCTTTTCTAGAAGTGCAAAAAGAATTTGGCTCATTCGACAACTATGTTTGGGCTTTTGTAAATGGGAAACCTGCTCAAAACAAATGGATATCTGTGAAAGAACTTCCAGGCAAAACAGAACTTTCAGATCAGCTTAGTAAAGAGCTAAAAAAAAGAGGATTCAAATTCGTTGGATCCACAATTGTGTATGCATATATGCAAGCAACCGGAATGGTAAATGACCATACGGTGAATTGTTTTAGACACAAAGAAGTTCGCAAGTTATAAGTGCTTGAAGTACTTAAAGTGCCTGAAGTGTTTAAAGTATTTTATGTCTTTTTGCTTTGATGTCCTTGAACAGGCTCAAAGCAACAACGAAGAAAAAAACTACGATCCAAATCGTTAACATCCTGAAAAACACAGGTGTCGAATAAATTTTTACTAAATTCCCCTAGATTATTACAACTCTTAACCCCCCACGTATGAAGTCTCTGTTTTCTTTGATCCTAAGTTTACTTTATTTCATTCCTAATAGCTCTTTAGCTCAAAATTTGGATTCTACCGCTATTGTAGGGTCAGAGTATTCAAATACAATCTTTTTAAGCTCACAACCTGGACTTATTACAGATATGCCCGGTTGGGCTGTTGGAGAACACCCTGAATGGGCAGATGTTTCCATTGTGAGTGAAATTATTGGTGAAGCGTACGACTATGATTCTATCTTAAATTTTTACCTCAGTATTTCAGGCATTCCAGATACGGACAATACAGGGGAAAACATCATTACTGCAAACTTAATTAACCCATGGATGGGTGATGTCATTGAAGTCATCACAACTTTCATTCATGTAGTTGACCCATCGGATTGCGTCTGCACTATGGAATATGCTCCCGTATGTGGCACTGACGGAAATACCTATAGCAACAATTGTATGGCATCCTGTGCAGGCGTAGATATTTTATCATCGGGCGCTTGTAATCCTAATAATCAAGGATGCCTAATAAATGGAGAATATTACGAATATGGAGCGGCCTTTGACATCGAATGCAACTCTTGCTTTTGTGAAGAGGGGTCTGATGGAATTGGACTTGTCGCTTGCACTGAAATGGACTGCTATGGAGGATGCTATGATGATACCGGAAATTATTATACGAATGGAGAAAACTGGGATGTCGATGCATGTACATTCTGCTCCTGCGAGCTCGGTGAAATTTCTTGCGCTGTCATGGCTTGTGAATGGCCGGAATGTAACAATCCTGTTTACGTAGAGGGACAGTGCTGCCCAACTTGTCCGGACAACAATGGCTGTTTTGATGCCGCAGGAATCCATTATGAAAATGGTGAGGAATGGAACCCAAGTGATTGTGAATTCTGTTTTTGTGAACAAGGAGAAATTTTCTGTGCTGTTGCTGACTGTGCCATGCCAAATTGTGACAACCCTATTAACGTAGAAGGACAGTGTTGTCCGATTTGCCCTGATAATTGTGAGGAAAA
>JANXFM010000164.1 GCA_024959975.1 Flavobacteriales bacterium | reverse complement strand
AAGGATTGGGATTGGATATCGATGCACAATACGGATGATGTAGCGATGGAAAACATTTCTGATAAAACATCACTATTGGCTGTTCAGGGACCAAAAGCTGCCTTAGCACTTGAAAGTCTTACTGACATGAATATTTCTGATATGAAGTATTATACATTTCAAAAAGGAACTTTTGCCGGCAAAGAGAATGTTCTGATTTCCACTACTGGCTATACAGGAGCTGGAGGTTTTGAGATTTATTTCAAAAATGAAGACGCTGAAGATATTTGGAATGCAGTTTTTGAGTCAGGAAAGGAATATAATATCTTACCTGTAGGATTGGCTGCTCGTGATACACTTCGTTTGGAGATGGGTTTTTGTTTGTACGGGAACGATATTGATGATTCGACTTCGCCTTTAGAAGCCGGGCTAGGATGGATTACTAAGTTTACGAATAATTTTGTAGATTCAGACTTCTTAAAGAAACAAAAGGAAATAGGGATAAAGCGACGTTTAGTTGGTTTTGAACTTGTAGACCGGGGAGTCCCTCGTCATGGTTATGATGTCTTGAATGGGCAGGGAGAAAAGATTGGTATTGTTACTTCGGGTACGATGTCTCCCAGTTTAAAGAAAGCAATTGGTTTAGCTTATGTTCCTGTAGCTATGAAAGTAGAGGGTACTGAGATTTATATTTCGGTTCGGAAAAAACAATTAAAAGCAAAAGTGGTTTCACTACCATTTTATAAAGGATAATAATAATATGGCGAAAAGAAATATTCAGGTTTGTATGACACCTAAGCTTTTTGGTCTTTATGCAGACAAAAAGAGTATTGTAGTAGTAGTAGATGTACTTAGAGCAACTTCTTCCATGTGCATAGCTTTTGAAAAAGGTGTAGAAAAATTGATTCCTGTAAGTACCGTTGAGGAAGCATTGGAATATCGTAATGGTGGTAGAGATTATATTTTGGTGGCAGAGCGAAATGGTAAAGCTGTAAAGAGTTTTGATTTTGGTAATTCTCCACAAGTCTATCTAGATATGGATGTAAAAGGAAGAACCGTTGTCATGACAACTACCAATGGAACAAAATCTATAAACATTGCCAAAAAAGATCACGATGTTGTTGTTGGTTCATTTTTGAATTTGGACGCAATCGCTAAATGGTTGATTAAACAGGATAGAGACGTAATTATATTTTGTGCCGGTTGGAAAGATAAGTTTAATCTTGAAGATACGCTTTTTGCGGGAGCATTGGTAGAGCAATTACTTGATACAGATTTATATGATAATTCTTGCGATGCAACTCAGGCATCACAAGTTCTTTGGGATAGAGCGAAAGATGATTTATTTGGATTCTTAAAGAACTCTTCTCATCGTAATAGATTGGCTAAATTGAACATTGATTCAGATGTTCATTTTTGTTTAAAAGCCAATCAAACTAACAAAATACCTATATTAAAAGGTAATGTTTTGGTTGTTGAAGATGAATGTTAAAATTTATTAGATATAGTTTTTTAATCGTAGTCATTTTATTCTTTTGTTCTTGGGGTTTTCATGCTCATAGAACAATAAACAAGAATGCTGTGTATGTATTACCTTCAGAAATGAACTCCTTTTTTCTTAATCATATTAACGAAATAGAAGAACGTTCGGTGCTTGCTGATAAAAGGCGTTACTCAGATTCTACAGAAGCATGTAAGCATTACATAGATGTTGATCTGTATGGTGTAAGTCCATTTGACTCGGTTCCATACCATTGGTTTAAAGCAAAAGAAAAATATTCTGAAGATACCCTTATCAGTAGGGGTATATTGCCTTGGGCAATTTATTGGGAGTATAAGAATTTAGTGTCGGCTATGGATAGTGGATGTGTGGAAAATGTCATAAAACACGCTGCAGATTTAGGTCATTATGTTGCTGATGCTTGTGTTCCTTTGCATACGACGTTTAACTACAATGGTCAGTTTACGAATCAGCGAGGAATACATTCTTTGTGGGAGACTAGTATACCTAAATCGTTTTCAGGCGATTATGATTATTATGTTGGAAAATATGTATATTTGCCCGATCCATTGGATTTTTCGTGGGGCTTGATAAAAGAGAGTTTTGCTCTTGTAGATTCAACCTTAACTTTAGAAAGAAAACTTACTGAAGATTATAGTAAAGATGGTAAATACAGGTTCAAGTCTAAAAATGGTAAAATTGGACATCAGTATGCCTATGCGTTTGTGTCTGATTATCATTCTTTGTTAGATGGAATGCTTGAAAGAAGAATGCAGCGTGCAATTTTCGCAATAGGGTCTTTTTGGTATTCTGCCTGGGTTGATGCTGGAAAACCTGAATTGAAAGAATTGAGATCTGTTGAAGAGTTTAATAAGTTAAATAAAACAGGAGATGTGTCTCCAAAACGAATTCATGAATAAGGCTTTAAAATATAGAAAGATTATTACCAAAGAGGAAATCAGTACTCTTGAACTTGATAAATATTCAGGTGAAATAGTGCTTGTAGAGACAGAAAATGCTTTGGCAAAAGCCTGTGCAGAAATTCTTGAATGTACTATTGTTGGTATTGATACAGAAACAAAACCTTCTTTTAGAAAGGGGCAAATAAATTCTGTCGCACTCTTGCAGATAGCTACCGATAAGAAGGTTTACATCATTCGTTTGAAATTGGTTGCCATGAGCAAGGAATTAGCTTCTATATTTTCCAATGAAGATATTATCAAAGTTGGAATAGCTGTTCGAGATGACTTGAAAGATCTGAAAAAACTTCAGGCTTTTGATGAAAAAAGTGTGATAGATCTAAATGTTTTGGCTCCAAAGTTAGGATTTGAAAGTATTGGAGCTAAGAAATTATCTGCTTTGGTTTTAGGAATCCGTATTTCTAAGCGACAACAGGTGTCTAATTGGGAGTCGGCAGAATTAACTAAAGCTCAAATTACCTATGCAGCTACCGATGCCTGGATTTGCAGAGAAATTTATTTAAGATTGGTTTAATAGATCTTCCAATTCTTGTCTTTGAATTTCAAAGGATGTTTTCAGGTGCTTAATCTCACCATTTATTTCAGCTTTGTTTTTGTTAGCATCTGTTTTTCGACCTACTAACATGACATTCTTACGGGTATGTTCATTTGAGATGAATTCAAAAGCTTTTGTTTTGTACCCTTCGCGTTCCATCAATAGAGAACGAATAGCATCGGTTAGCATTTCTGCCTGACGTTCTTCAAAGATTCCATGTTTTGTAATGGCTCTAAAATCAGATTTAGAACCCATGTCTTTGCGAACTTGTTTATGACAACAGGGAGCACAAATAATAAGTTGAGCATCTGCTTTAATGCCCTTGTAAATGGCTAGGTCTGTAGCCGTATCGCATGCATGAAGGGCAATAATGATATCTATTTCCTCAGAAGTAAAATCGTTGATGTCTTTCGTAATGAATTGAAGATCTTTAAACCCACATTCCTTACCGATATCATTGCATAAAGTCACTAAATTTTCTCGCAGTTCAACTCCGGTAACAGAAACATCAAGATTCAGTTGATTGTGAAGGTAGTCATAAAGAGCAAAAGTAAGATAACCTTTTCCTGAGCCCATATCTACAATTTGTAGTTTTTTGGAGCGGTCAATTTTTTCAAACCAATGACTCATCAATTCTACATAACGATTGATCTGCCTGTATTTATCTTGTTGTTTGTCTTTTACTCTTCCACTAGCATCACAGATCCCTAGTTTTTGAAGGTAAATATTGTTTTCACTTTTTATCAGGTAGTTCTTCTCTTTGTTATGACTTAAAGATTTTTGATGAGTTTGAGTTTTATTTGTGATAAGTTTAGCTTTCCCCTTTTTATTTACCAATAATTGATATTCGGTATCGGTACTGATTAAAAGTGCCTGTAAGAAAGATTCTCCCAACAATTCTTTCAGGATTTCAAGAGCCTCATCAATGGAATAATTTTTTACCTGATCTTTCGTTTTGTATCGATAGGTAAAGGATAATTTTTGTTCAGATCTTAATTTTACGGGAACGATGAAAATATTATTTAGATCGTTTTTCGCTTTAAAGACTTTACTCAGGCTTAGTTTGGTAAAGTTTTCTTTTTGGAAAAGATCCTTTAATAGATTTAAAAATTCCTGGATTTGTGGGTGTTTAGGCATGCATCAAAGATACTGATTTCAGGAAATAAAAAGCCTCCTGCATTTCTACGGGAGGCTCTGAAGAAAGAATGTTACAATTTCCACCTGATTCCCAGGATAAACCTCCTGCCTCGTGTAGGGCCGTAAACGTAGGTTGTATCAAAATTCGGACTAAATCCGGCTTTCCAGGTTTCACCTGTTTCAGTGTTTTCACCTGCCCCCGGATCAATCAGAGGACTACCTTGTGTGTAGTCAAATAAGTTTCTAACTCCCACATACGCACTCATTTTGTTGTTGAATGTTTTTTCAACTTTTACATGCTGTACCGTGTACCAGGGAGAAATTTCGGCTTTCGAAAATTCTTCTGCATAGGTAGGTAAGTACATCGGTCCTGTTAAACGCCCGGTGTAATCTAATTTTATCCTTTGCATTGGCCATTCGTAACCTACGGAGAATACGCCTGAAAATTTTGGGGCAAACAATTCGTTTTCTGTTTCAGTTCCATTTACAGAGTAAACATCAAGAAAGGTTCCTCCAAAAGAAATATTTAGAGGGATGCTAAAGCTATGATCTATTTGGAAAGAAGCTCCTCTGGAAATTGAGTAACCTTCTAAGTTGCCGTAGAAAATTTTGCTTGGGTCTGTATCGTAATCCGGTACAATTTTATTGCTAAAATGCGTAAAGAATAAATCAAAATCTAAACTTGTATTATGACCATTTTTCTCAAACCAATGATGAAAATTAAAGTTAATGTTCATCGATTCTTCAGGTTCTAGTGTTTCAGCAACAACCACATCTCGTGCACCCGTAAGTGCTGCGTGATCTTCGGTAAATAAGTGTACTACTCTAAAACCGGTTCCGGCATTCCATCGCAGAGAAGTACGTTCTGTTGGTGCCCATTTAAGGTTAAGGCGTGGTGCGAAAATAGCTCCGTGTTCCTGGTGTTGATCCCATCGTAAACCTGCTAAAATTTTCCATTGGTCAGAAACATCCATTTCATCCTGAACAAAAACTCCCGGGGTGTGTGTTTGTTCAATCATTTCTGTAGCAGGAGTGTTATCATCGTAACTATCGTATTTGTAGGCTAAGCCCGATGTTAATTGATGACGTAAGCCGATGTTTTTGTACCATAATATTTGATTGAAAAAAGTGTTTTGTACGGCTTCATAATTTGAATCTCCGTAATAACTATCTTGATGGTGGTAGTTAAAAGAGGATTGTACTACAATGTTTTCTTTACAGTTTAGTTCGTAGTGAGAGCTCAACTCCCATCTGTCTGTGTAGATAGACTCACCATAGATCGAGTCAGAACCTCTGTGCTCTTTCGTCCAATTTTCGAGTCCTCCAAAACGGTCTTCCAGATAATATTTACCGGTTAGGTTAAATGCTTTATTGCTTTTTCTTTTAAAACTCCATTTGTTAAATAATGAAGCACGTTTGCTTAGCACTTCATCTGCAAAATCATCTCCATTTTCATCCATAAAATGATCCATATGGAATAAGTTTGCACTAAATAACATGTCGGCTTTTTTCCATTTCGGAGCCCATGAAATATCGATGTTTTTTTCCTGATGAGAACTTAAATAGCTTTCTATTTCAAGTTTTGAAATATCTGCCGGTTTGTTGGTGATGATGTTGATGACTCCGGCAACTGCTTCCGTGCCATAAAGCGTGGAGCTGGGGCCTTTTATGATCTCTATTTGTTTTATGAGTGAAGTAGGGATGCCATTTAAGCCATACACGGTAGATAGGGAACTCATAATGGGCATTCCATCAATTAAAATTAAAGAGTATGGCCCCTCCATTCCGTTGATATGTATGTCTGAGGTACCACAAACACCACAATTAATTTGTTTTTGAACTCCATTTACGGATTCAATAATTTCCATGATGTTGTTCGTGGGTGTTTTTCTTAAGAAAGCTGAGGTGATGACTTCAACCTTTACCGGCGAGACTTTTACAAAGGATTCTTTTAGTGTTCCTGTTACAACGACTTGATCTATGGCATAGCTTGTTTCTGTCAGTACCGGGTGTAGCTTTAATTGCTCTCCTTTGCCAAGGCTAATATTTTTTTTGAATTTGTGATACCCCATGGCAGTTACTTCTACAGTATACTTTCCTTTTGAAGAAACTGGTAATTTGAAATACCCTTCAGCATTAGAAGATGTTCCAATACTTGTGTTTTTCAGCTTAATATTAGCAAAGGGTATGACGTCTGTATGGTCTCGAACAATTCCTTCGATAAAGATTTGTGCGTAAGCAAGTTGGGTTGCGGTTACGAATAGAAGTAGTGCGATTTTTTTCAGCATGATTCTTGGATGATTTTTGCAAATGTAAATATTAATTTAGACATGTCTAAAAATTATATTAATTAAATTTAAAATACTATTTTTGCTTGTGTAAATAATTTGTCATGCCTACGCAAACCGAAGAAAATTATCTAAAGGCAATATTTAAGTTGTCGGGAAATGAGAAGGAGCTGGTTTCTACCAATGCCATTGCAGAGGAGTTGGAAACGAAGGCCTCTTCAGTTTCTGATATGGTGAAAAAGCTTTCGGAGAAGAATCTGATAAACTATGTAAAGTATCAGGGAGTCTCTTTAACGAATGAAGGGCGTGATCTGGCGGTTCATATTATTCGTAAGCATCGACTTTGGGAAGTGTTTTTAGTGAATCGTCTCAATTTTAAATGGGATGAAGTACATGATATTGCCGAGCAGTTGGAGCATATTCGGTCTTCAGAGCTGGTAAATAAACTGGATGCGTTTTTATGTTATCCGAATTATGATCCACATGGCGATCCGATACCAAATGCCAAAGGTGAGTTTCCGAAAACAACTGCGATTCCTTTAAGTGAGGTACAATCGAAATCAAAGGTTAAGGTAGTTGCTGTAGAGCTGGATGAGCCCGGTTTTTTGAACTATTTAGATAAGCTTAATATTTCCATAGGAACACAAGTTGAAATTTTGGAAGTCAATGATTTCGATGATTCTATTGATATCAAAATTGACGATGTGCAAAGACATATTAGTGTTGAAGTAGCTGAAAACATATTAATTAGTGTGTTATGATGGAAAGTATTATTTCCTTTTTTAAAGGGATCGATCCGGTTTTAGGAGCTTTATTGGCAACGTTGTTTACCTGGTTTTTAACAGCTTTAGGAGCTTCTCTGGTCTTTTTTGTAAAGACGCTTAGAAGGCAGTTGCTGGATGGTTTGTTAGGGTTTACCGGTGGGGTAATGATCGCAGCTTCGTATTGGTCGCTACTTGCACCAGCCATAGAAATGACTCCGGATGTAGCTCCGGATTTACCGGTGTGGCTTCCTGCTGCTGTAGGATTTTTGATGGGTGCATTTTTCCTTTATGGTCTGGATAAGTTTATGCCTCACCTACACATTAATTTTGATCGTTCGCGTGCTGAAGGGGTAAAGACCGATTGGCAAAGAACTACTTTATTGGTTTTGGCGATTACACTACATAATATTCCTGAAGGTTTAGCGGTTGGGGTTTTGTTTGGAGCTGTTGCTCACGGTATGCCCGGTGCAGATATCGGAGGTGCGGTAGTATTGGCAATTGGTATTGGTTTGCAGAATTTCCCGGAAGGGATTGCGGTGGCTATGCCCTTACGTCGTCAGGGGGTAAGTAGGTTGCGTAGTTTCTGGTTCGGACAACTCTCTGCAGTCGTTGAGCCTATTGCTGCTGTTTTCGGTGCGGTTATGGTGATCTATGCACTTCCTATTTTACCTTATGCTTTGGCATTCGCGGCAGGGGCTATGATTTATGTGGTTATTGAAGAGGTTGTCCCCGAAACGCAGCAGGACAAATACACAGATACATCTACCATAGGTTTCATCTTAGGATTTGTAGTGATGATGGTTTTAGATGTAGCGCTTGGGTAGCGTTTAAAGTTGGTAGTTCTCCATTCCTAATACTTTGTACTTAATACTTTGTACCTAATACCTACTACTCAATCCTCTCGTAAGCACCGATGTCCGGGCTGTTGTCACTGAGTCTGGAGTTTCCAAGGAGGTCATAAGGGAACTGAAGCGCAATGTTTACTGCAGCAGAATTTTGAGCAGGCGAGAGCGTGTCTAATTCATAATTGTATTCGTAGGCATCCATGGTTTGAATGAATTCCGGTTCTTCGTTGTAAATATTATTTGTGAAATGCGTACTA
>JANXFM010000171.1 GCA_024959975.1 Flavobacteriales bacterium | reverse complement strand
AAAAAAAAAGAAAAGCTCCGTCATAAGCCGGATTCTGTCATCCCCGAAAGGACCCCTATCATTTATCTACGATACTTATCACTAAGCATCTTTATCAGTCTACCCTCCAAGATCGAGCGAGCAACTCTTATTCCCTAAGGAAACCCTGGTTTACATGACTTTTCACCTCATAAGGTTTACACAGCTACTCTAATCACTTAAAGTACTGGTGAGCTCTTACCTCACCTTTTCACCCTTACCCGAAGGCGGTTGTTCTCTGCTGCACTAGCTGTCATTGTAAACAATGCCTAGCCGTTAGCTAGTATGATGCTCTATGTTGTCCGGACTTTCCTCTTCTGTTAAGAAGCGATAGAGTCGGGAGCTTTTCCATAACAAAACTACGAAGGATTAATTAATAATTAATAATGAATGATCGATAATTGGTCGATGAATAGACTGAGAGCTGAATAGGTACTATGAATGGGTAATTGACAGTGGATAATTTAAAACTGCCAACTGAGAACTCTTTACTGGTCACTAACTAATCCTTATTTCACTAGCTCCCATGCCATAAAGTTTCACATCTGCCGGTCTAACTGTAATATTAGGGAACTGTGAAAGGTGCTTATCTATTTCCTGTTTAAGTACTCCTTTTCCAACACCATGAATAACTACTAAAAATTCCTCATTATTTTCTAGTGCCTGATGCAGTCTTTTTCTGAAATATGATAGTTGAAGCGTTACGATCTCAAAATTTGATAAGCCACTCCATGAGTTTGTTATATTCTCTATGTGCAAATCTATTTCATGGTGATTAAAAAACTTTTGGGGCTCTTTATTAGATTTGGACTCTTGTTTTGCCTCCTTGTTTAAATCTTTCTTTATCTGACTTTTCAATCCCTTTTCGTCTACTTCAAAATCCTTCACCTGAATCTTTTCTATTTCTAAACGATTTGCAGGAATGGTAAATCCGTCTTCTATTTCAACCTCATATTCACTATCGCTAATAATAGCAACGATTATTCCTTGTGTAGTATCGCTCATAAAACTCACCTGATCTCCTACCGACAACTTACTATAATCGTTGGCATTCTTATCAAGATCAGGTAACTCATCTATTTTTCGATCTTCCTTTTTAACAGGGAATATGTGTTTCCCTTCAACTTTTGGAATGTAAGTAATGCGTATTAATTCTTGGGCAGAAACATCCATTTCAATCCCCTGACAATCAACTAAAACATGAGAATCGTCAATATAATCAACTACGACTCCTTTTAAGGGTTCGTTTAAAAAAGCAACTTTATCTCCTTTCTTGAATATCATTAGCGCATCACTCCTTCAGCAGATAAAGCATTTTGAAAGCGTTTCGCATTTCTTTTATGCTCCGACCAGGATTTAGTAAAATTATGATAACCTGAAAAATCCTCCTTAGCACACATATAGACATAATCGTGCTTTTTATAGTTCAGTACAGACAATAAAGAAGACATTTCAGGAATGCAAATAGGATTTGGTGGCAAACCTTTGTAACGATACGTATTGTATGGAGAATCAATCTTCAGATCTTTATTAAGCACACGCTTAATTGTGATGTCAAAACCATCTCTTTCTTTCATGGCATAAATAATCGTAGGGTCCGATTGCAGTTTCATTCCCTGATCTAGTCTATTCAAATACAGTCCGGCCACTATAGGCTGCTCGTCTGCTTTTGAACTTTCTTTTTGAACTATTGAAGCTAAAACAGATATTTCATGTGGATTTAAACCTAATTTCTTTGACTTAACCAACCGTTCTACCGTCCAAAAATGATTGTATTCCTTTTGCATACGCTCCAAAAACTCTATTGGTGTTATTGTCCAATATACCTCATAAGTATTCGGAATAAAAAGTTTGCGTATTGAAGCTTCATTAAAACCATAAGTAGCATAAAACATCTCATTCGTAAAGGTTTCAATCAAAGCAAGTGAATCGGCTTCTATTTGGTAAGATAATTTACCCGCCATATCCTGAATCGTTGAGGTATTGTTAAAAATGATGTTTAAGGGCTTTTGAGCCCCTAACCTCAACATATTCACTAGTGAATTGGCATCCATTTCTGCACTTATAAAATACCTGCCCGGGTGAATTGTATTGTAATTCTTCTTAGAACAAAACAAATTAAATAGGGTTTCATTTTTTAGTAAGTCATTAGACTTCAGTGTATCTTTTAAAACTTCAAAATTAGTGCCGGTAGGCACAAAAATAATTTGACTGCTTTTAGTTAAAGGTGAAAAGATTTGCTGATAAATAAAACAAGCCATAATAACAGCTACAAAACTCAATATCGTCGTACTTCTAAATCGTATTTTTCTCATCTAAGTTGATTCAATAATTGTTTTGCCTGCTGATGATTCGGTTTAATTCTCAAAACCTCCTGCAAACATTTTTTCGCCTCTTCTATATTCTCTGAATGCAAATGGTAAGCCGCATAATTAAGCCATGCATATAATAAGTCAGGATTTAAAGCAATCGCCTTTCTGTAAAGTTCTGCGGCTTTATCATACTCACCCTGTAAGCTTAATAAGTAGCCATAATTTGCATAAGACTTTTCAAAATTAGGGTTTTCTCTTAAAATAAACTCAAACACTTGTGCTGACTCTAAAAATCTTTGTGTTCTCAACAGCGCCATGGCATACTTATTTTGGATATCCAAATGATAAGGTGCTAAAACCACTGCTTGTTTAAAACATCGATAGGCTTTATCCCACTCAGACAACTTATAATAAGCCTCTCCGACTCGATACCATGCCCAGGCATCATCATTTGAGTAAGATTGAATATTTAATTCTGTTAATCGCTGATTGAAGGTTATCTGCTCAAACCATTTTACTAGAGCTGCATAATCAGCTCTGAAAAAATAATACTTAATCCACTCTCTCAGGCACAACTCTTCATCTATCTTAGATAAATAGGTAAACGCAGTGTCTAAATAATAAGCCTCCTGTTCAAATTTCTCGAATTGTTGCAAGTATGCTCTCAGTAAACTTAATTCTGATGGTGCCTCATTATTTACGCAATAAAGACCTATGAATTTTTTTAATGCTCCCTGGTCAGGTTGTTGTTTCTTCCCTGGAATTGAAATTTTATGATCAGTAACACTTACATGGGGGATGTCACTAGAACCCGATTTAGGCATATGACATGCAATACAGTTTTCCCTTTGCTCGCTTTTATGGAGTTCATTTACCTGATGACAAGATTTACAAGTATTATTGAATATATCATCCTCTGTAACCTTTACACTAATGTGAGGATTATGACAGGTAACACAACTTAGATCACCATCAGACTGAATAAAACAAGAACTCATTTTTAAACGATCTACATGCGAAGCCATAATAAATGTATCATCACCTTCATATTTAGGGAGGTATACGTTCATCACTTCCTCGAGATGCATGCCAGGTTTGAAATCAAAAAATGATTTCCCTTCCTCTAAAACAGCATTTCCCTGCAAATGACATCGCGAACAAATTTCAAATTGTAGTTCAGTACTAATATTTCCGGGATTCACAATGGTATAATCAATATACAAAGAGGTATCTACAATATCTCCTTTCATCTTATCAGCTACATGGAGTTCTCCCGGTCCATGACAGCTTTCGCAAGAAATCCCTAAATGAACTTTCTCAAATTTATTTTCGGATCCCAACACAAAATCGGGTAGGGAATTATGACAAGACATGCATTCCAGCCCTATCTTTCGATTAAATCGAGAATTAAATCCATTTTCAAAACCCGGAGGCAGATCAAAACGCCCATCCTGAGTATAATAAGTAAAAGGTACTTGATGTAAATAACCGTTTACATCATAAATATGTGAATTGGTATGCTGACCGGAACCAATAATATAATCGACTTTTTCAATACGGTTATGAATTGTATCGTCACCATTTAAACGATACTCTTTAAGCATTAAACTGTCTTGATCCCAAAATGGATGATAATAAAAATTACGATGAACATCATAAAGTATAGAATCGGAATGAATATTTGCAGCACTTTTAGATTTACTCGCCAGATTGAAAGATTGCCCCATTCCGGTATGAGTAAAAGTTTGGTGTTTATCGTAATGACAATTCTTACAAACTTCTGTACCTACGTAATCAACAGTATCTGATAAATTTAAGTATAGGTCCTGATAGGATCTTTGACCACAAAAACCAAGCATATAGGTCAATAAAATGATACTGAAGCAAACAATAACATATTGTAGTAAACTCTTCAAACTTATTTATTCAAAAATTGTAATTCTACTACATCCGTAAAAGAACCATTTCTAAAGGACCAATCTTTTCTAATGCCTATTTGCTCAAATCCTGCCACTTTAAACAACTTTAAACTCGCATGATTATCAACACCAACACTGCAATGCAATTGATGCATTCCCAAACTATTAAAAGCATAATCTTTCATTAACTCTATAGCTTCAGAGGCATATCCTTTAGACCTGTATTCTTTATCTACGATAATCCCAATAGCAGCTCTTCTGTTAATAGCATCATAATCGAACAGGTCTACACAACCAACAGCATTTTTCAACTCATCTTCTAAGATAAATCTGAATTGACCCGCCTGTTGAATATCCAGATGCGCCTGAGCTATATACTGCTCCAAAATGTATTTCGAAAAAGGAACTTTAGACAGACTAACCTGATTAATTTCAAGGTCATTTTCCCAAGTGTATAATAACATAACATCTTCAGGTTCTAGAGCTCTATATTTCAATCTGAATTTAGACATCTACTTCTCCTCGAAAAACAAATTTAGCACCTCCAATAAGATAAATATCGCTGTATAAATTTTCTTGTTTTGAAAGGCTAACTTCTAACTGACCTCCTAAAACATTTACTTTTACAGTTTCTGAATTTATTACTCCTGCCTCAAAGGCTGCAATAGCCGTAGCCGTAGCACCCGTACCACAAGCTAATGTTTCATCCTCAACGCCTCTTTCATAAGTTCTAAGAAAAAGCTCGCCTCCTTTGTGTTCAACAAAATTTACGTTTATTCCTTCTTCCACAAAATCTTCAGAATTTCGGATGGCTGCACCCGATTCTTTAACATTTATTTCTTTAATGTTTTCCTTGAAAATTACTAAATGTGGTGAACCCGTATCTAACCTCCATGCATCAGACAATTTTTCTACGGAGCGAACATCAGTCATTTTTAATGACACCAAATCACCTTCTATGCATTTGGCACTATGCAAACCATCATAGGCAACAAAATCACAATCATCAGTAATTACCCCGAGCTGTCTGGCAAAAGCAACCACACATCTGCCTCCATTTCCACACATACTTCCTACGTGGCCATCGGCATTGTAATAGATCATTTGAAAGTCTACGCCCTGACCATTCTCCAATAGAATAAGCCCATCAGCACCAATTCCAAATCTGCGACCACACAGTTGTTCAATTTGTGCCTGATTTAAAAAATAATTTTTATCCCGGTTGTCCACCATAATAAAATCATTTCCAGCACCTTGGTATTTACTAAAAGTTAACTTCATAAAATATATAACTAGAAAAACGAAAATAGGATTAATTGAGCAAAATTCAATAGTTAATCTTTGGGAAAGAATAATATGATGTAAAACAACTTTGTATATCTTTAAAAATAGCCTAATTTTGCGACATATAAAATAGAATTTATTTACAGATAAGATTATGAGAAACTACCAAGAAGAATTAAAAGAACGAATTTCTGAAGAAAGAGCTGCAATTGAGCTTATTAAGATCACAAGTGATTTATCTTTTGAAAAATCAATCGAACTCATTATTTTCCGGAACCAATTAATTGATCAAAGATCTAGTGAAATCTTAAATCTTCACGAATACGCTAAGAAATTCGTCCAAAAGCCGATTAATATTAGAGAAACCTTAGCGATTGCAAAAACAATTTCCGAATCAGATTTACCTCCTTCAAAAATTGACATTGGAAAAATGACTTTTGAATGGATTAATGAAAACAAAAATTACGTCGACATTAAATCTTTTGTCGCTGATAAATTACACTTTGTAAAAAAGGAAAGCACAAATTTTACTCCAAAAGATGTTGTGTTGTATGGATTCGGAAGAATAGGGCGTTTACTCGCACGCGAGCTTATGACTCAAGAAGGTAAAGGTGAGCAATTGCGTTTGAGAGTCATTGTTTTACGTAATAACGACGATCAAAATATTATCAAAAGAGCCTCTCTACTTCGTACAGACTCTGTGCATGGTAAATTTCCCGGTACCGTAGTTGCTGATTTAGAAAACAAAGCTTTAATCATTAACGGACAATCGGTAAAATTAATTAAAGTTTCTAATCCTGATGAAGTGGACTATACTACCTATGGAATAGACAATGCTTTATTGATTGACAATACAGGAGCATATAGAGATAAAGAAGCTTTAGGCAGGCATCTGCAGTCAAAAGGTGTTTCTAAAGTTTTATTAACAGCTCCCGGAAATGGAGTTCCCAATATAGTTTTCGGTGCGAATCACTTAGAATACGATTTGGGTTCTTACAATATTTTCTCGGCAGCATCGTGTACTACAAATGCCATCACACCGATCCTTCAGGTAGTTAACAACAATTTAGGTATTAAAAAAGGTCATATAGAAACTATTCACGCATATACAAACGACCAAAACCTGGTTGACAATATGCACAAAAAAGAACGTAGAGGTCGATCAGCAGCTTTAAATATGGTAATTACAAATACAGGTGCCGGGAAAGCTGTAGTGAAAGTAATTCCCGATTTAGAGGGTAAACTTACAGCGAATGCTGTGCGTGTTCCGACACCAAATGGTTCTCTGGCAATTTTAAATTTAACCTTGGACAAAACTACCTCAGTTGAGGTCATGAATAATATTATGAAAAATGCGGCACTGGAAGGCTCCTTAGTTGAACAAATAAACTACTCCATTTCAAATGAATTGGTATCTACTGACATCGTAGGGAACAATGCTCCTTCAGTATATGATAGCCCGGCTACAATAGTTTCTAAAGATGGTAATAACATTGTGCTTTATGTTTGGTATGACAATGAATACGGTTATTCTCGTCAGGTAATGCGCTTAGCAAAATATATTGCAGAAGTTAGAAGACCAACGAACTACTAAATAACTTAATCCTTATATAGAGCCTCCTCATCAATGTGGAGGTTTTTTTTTGCTAAACTCAAATGCATTTCACTGATCACTAACAAAAAAAATCATTATATTGAAATGAATAATAATCCATTTTATAGATGAATAAAGAAAGATTAGATCGCGTATTCAAGCAAAAAACCTGGAATGAAATCAAAACCAAAGACTCCTGGCAACTGTTTAAAATAATGTCAGAGTTTGTAGATGGCTTTGAAAAAATGACACGTATAGGCCCTTGTGTAACTATTTTTGGTTCAGCACGAATGACCCCCGAGAATACCTACTACAAACTTGCCACTAAAATTGGTGAACAACTTTCATTAAACGGTTATGGAGTAATAACAGGTGGTGGTCCTGGTGTAATGGAAGCAGGAAATAAGGGCGCTAAAATGGGAGGTGCTCCGTCCGTAGGATTAAATATTGATTTACCTTTTGAAGCAACAAGTAACGCTTACATAGACAAGGATAAAAATATTGATTTTGATTACTTTTTTGTTCGAAAAGTAATGTTTGTGAAATACTCTCAGGCCTTTGTTGTGATGCCTGGAGGTATGGGAACCTTAGATGAGTTGTTTGAAGCCCTCACACTCATTCAAACTCAAAAAATAGACAAATTCCCCATCATTCTTGTAGGTACTGACTTTTGGTCAGGTTTAATCAAATGGATTAAACAAACACTTCTTAAAGAAGAAACCATAAGTGAAAAAGATTTAAAATTAATATCAGTAGTGGATTCTCCTAGTGAAGTTTTGGAAATTATTGACAAATTCTATCAAACTTTTATGCTTAAGCCTAATTTCTAATAAAGCTTAACTAATCAACAGTTTAAAAATAAAAAGACCTGTACAAAGTACAGGTCTTTTAAAATAAACTCTAACCCCCCCCAGGATTAAAATGTATTACAAATGTATATAATAAAACACATTAAACATATAGGTGACATCACTCATTTTTTAGGTAAAATTGATTTATTCAGTGTTACTTCTTAGAACTTAAATCTTCTGAATACAAGGCATCCGGATTAAATTACATTTTCATGAATATTAACTCCAAACTATTGATGAAATTTCAACAAATTATAATCTGAAAATTTATAAACAATTTCTATATAGCTGTATTTAATTTATCATAGAATAACTTAAATACAAGCTATAGTAGGTTCCAATAATTCAAATCAACCGGCTTATTTATAGTTGTTTTGATACAGTTCTTTTGAATTATGTTATGAGCTGTACTAAACAAAGAAAGACCCGTATTTTCATACGAGCCTTTCGAAGTAAACTCTAACCCCCCCCAGGATTAAAATGTGTTACAAATCTATGTAATAAAGTAGACTAAACATATAGGTGATATCACTCATTTTTTAGATTAATATCCATTTTTTCATATTGAATTTTATTACATAATATAATGAACACGTTTTTATGTAATAAAAATCGATCATCCATCCACATAATTCTGTAAATATGAATAATTTTCTGTGAGCTTTCCCTTTTTACAAATTGTAGCTCTTGCAATTACTTCATCAACATCTTCTCCTAAGAGACAAGGTAATACATGTTTAATCATCTCATGACCAAAATCTTCAGAAGCATCCTTAGGTAATTCGCAGGGAAGATTATCAATAGCTACAACACTAATTACCTCTTCTTTATTAAACACATCTACTGACTCTGTAACAGGATTATACCCATAAATAGGATCAGTTATACTTGAAGTACGAATAGTACTTGCTATCGGACCATCAACATCACAAGAAATATCAACAATGGTTCTAATTTTAAAATCTAGCGACTTAGCATCCTTTCTCGTAAACAAATAGGGTGAATATGCAGCATAATAATGTCCTGCAATAAAAAAATCAGACAACTTAGCATACTTCATGAAATCTGATTGGTATTCTTTTGGATTGGCATAAAAGTCGGTCTTACTATCCTCTGTTCCATCAATACGAGTATTATAATCCATCGTAGTGAGACGAACGAAAACTGCTTCTTCAAAATTATTATTCAAAAAATCTTTTTTAGAGACTTCTTTTACACCAATTATATTAAGAAGTTCTAAAACTCCTTTACTTACTCTACCGGAACCGGTTATGATAATCTTTATATTAGGTAGCTTTATTTTTTTCAATTCCGACTCCATCTCCTTTCGATCTTCACACTTATAGGCTCGCTTTAAATTAAATTTTCCAGTTCGCTTACCATAAGCTAAAAAGCCATTATAACAACCAATAATTCCGGCATATCTCCCAAAACCAACCAATCTTTTTCCATTGACATCGGTTAAAGCTTCATAATCTACCATCCTTATATTTAATTCCAACATTTTGCGAAGTAGATATCTATTGTAAGACTGTTCTTTGATTGTATGCGAAAAAAAGAAATATGTTTTTTCTGCAATCAGATCCTTCTTAAGAACTTCCTTCACACCAATTAAAACATCACAATCTGATAGATCCTCTTGTATTTGAATACCTAATGCAGTGTATTCGGTATCCAAAAATTTACGAATAGGACTTGGTTGAACAACTAATTCTAATTTGGGATATTTGTGCTTAACTTCTACACATTGCTTAGGAGTTAAAACCACGCGTTTATCTGGGGGGGTCTTGCCTTCTCTAAGTATTCCTATTTTCATTGAAAAATTATTTTTTATGGTTCAAAAATACGAAAATGTCCAGATTAAATAGTTAGTCGTAAAAAGTAAATCATGTTAAGTCATTTTCTACTAAAAAACGGTTAACGTTATTAAGATATGGACATTGTGAAAATTGCATACCGAAAACTGAAGCCGTATATTTGCGATAGTTCTTTAACATTATGGGGATGACTGGCTTTGACAGCGAGATGAATAGGTCTGTAAGCATGCCGAGCATGGTGAGATGGCTCGTAAATATCCAATTCACATTTTTTTACACGGCGAGTCTAACTACGCTTTAGCTGCCTAATCTAGGATTAGAACAGCTTTTGCTCTGAGGATTAAAGAAGGTTTATCGCTTCAGTCCCACCGAGCATCAAAAAAAGGATGAACTAGCCAATAAGGAGGTCTCGACTTAAAGGCGAATTTAAGAGGATAAGGTTTGATTTTGGGAATGTTTTCTTCCCGGTCTTACTCGAAAATTAATCGATTACTAAGCATGTAGAAAGCTTTCAGGTTCCTTGTTTGGACCAGGGTTCGATTCCCTGCATCTCCACAGATTAAAAACCCCCACTTCAGCGAAGTGGGGGTTTTATTATTTGGGACCATGTGTCTTTTCACTCAATAAATCATAACTTTATCGTAGATTAATGATTCTATTTTTTGTAGAAACACATTAAATAAGTTTAGTTATGAAAATAAATACCCCCATATTCGTTTTCACCTTATTGTTCCATTTGGCTGCTATCTGTCAAACGAACCCAACGGATGAGCACTGTCAACAGATTCATTTACCCGGCGGTTGGTTTACGTACTCTTCTTACGTTCAAGCTGAGAACATGGATGCTGAAATTATGATGAATTCCATCGATGATAATTTACTTATCCTGAAAAATAATAATGGTGATGCATATTTAACAGAATGGGATTTTAATGGTATCGGTGAACTTGATTTCCGACAAGGGTATCAAATTAAAACCAACGCACCGGATATCCTTGAAATATGTGGATTAAAAATGCAGCCTGAAGAACATGAGATTCCCATTGAGTCGGGATGGAATTCCGTTTCTTATCTAAAAGATGTACCCACTTCGGCAGAAGAAGTAATGCAAGGCTTAACGGATAATGAAAACTTAATTATTCTTAAAGATTTCGAAGGGATGGCCTATTTCCCCGGCTTAAATTTTAACGCTATTGGCAATATGCAACCGGGACAAGGATACAAACTAAAAATCAATACAACCGGTACAATAAATTATCTTGCAGATAATGAAACAAATAGACCTCTAACCTACGAGCCTGTGATCGCATTAAAAGACATTGCGTCTTTTCCAATTGGAATGTCTCTTCAAGCCAAAAACATCACACAAAACCCCCGATACAGCAATGCCTTAAAAAGAGATTTCAATAGCCTAAGCGCAGAATATGAAATGAAAATGGGCACAATTTACAAAGGGATAAATCAGTACGATTTTAGCGCTGGTGACGCCATTGTAAATTTCGCCAAAGAAAATGGTTTTCGTGTTTTTGGTCACGCATTAGTCTGGCATGCATCGATTCCGAATTGGTTAAACAATTTTGATGGCAGCGACCAGGAATTTGAAAATTTAATTGAGACATACATTAAAGCAACCGTTACTCATTTTGCGCAAGAAAAAACAATCATTAATGGTGAAGAAGTTTCTGTTGTGGCAGGGTGGGATGTTGTTAATGAAGCTTTCACAAATCAAGCAGAAAATGCTGTTTTCAGACAGCGAATGGGTGAAGATTATGTCGCTAAATGTTTCACATGGGCACGTGAAGTAGACTCTGATGTTAAATTGTTTTACAACGATTACAATCTCGAATTTGACTTTACGAAAGTCAACCAAGTAACGAATATGATTGATGACTTTAGAGCTAATGGGATTCCCATTGATGGCGTCGGACTTCAAACTCACATTAATATCTCATACCCTCCAATAGCCACTTTCCAAAATTGTTTGAACTTACTATTGGAAAAAGATGTCTTAATTCATTTTTCAGAAATCGATATGACGATAAATCGTGGAGGTGATATCACAGAATTGACTTATGAAAGAGCTCTTAGTCAGGAAAACAGGTACAAAGAAATTGCAGAACTCTACAGTAACGTTCCTGCCGAAAAACGTTTTGGAATCACATTTTGGGGAATGAGAGATAATGAAAGTTGGTTGCTTAATTTTTGGGACAACCAAAATGAATACCCACTATTGTATGACTCAAATTACAATTTTAAAATCGCTCACAGAGGTTTTGTTGAAGGGCTGCATTAGATGCCCCAAATCACTCGCCTTCTTTCTGTAAACGCTGAACCGTGTAATTTCGCCAACGATCAAGTACATCCGAAAAATCCGAAGGCAACTCAGAATCAAACTGCACCCATTGTTCATCTTTCGGATGGTGAAAGCCTAATGATTTAGCATGTAAGGCATGACGAGGTATCACCTTAAAACAATTTTGAACAAACTGCTTATACTTAGAAAAAGTTGTTCCTTTTAAAATTCGGTCACCGCCATAAACCTCATCATTAAAAATCGGATGACCAATGTGTTTAAAATGGGCTCTAATTTGGTGTGTACGACCTGTTTCCAGCCTGCATTCAACCAAAGTTACATAACCAAAGCGCTCCAATACAGTGTAATGTGTAACGGCATGACGACCATACTCTTCCTCTTCAGGGAAAACGTCCATTACTTTTCTGTTTCTTAAGCTTCTACCAATATTTCCTGTAATGGTACCTTCATCTTCTTCAAAATCACCCCAAACCAAAGCGCGGTAACGTCGAGAAGTAACACGATCAAAAAATTGCTTTTGTAAATAAACTAAAGCATGTTCTGTTTTTGCAACAACAAGAATGCCGGATGTGTTTTTATCAATTCTATGTACTAAGCCCGGGCGTGTATCATCTTCACATTTTGCTAACTTATCAATATGAAACTTTAAAGCATTCAAAAGTGTGCCTGTGTAATGTCCATAACTTGGATGCACGACCATGCCGGGTGCTTTATTTACGATAACTAGCTCTTCGTCTTCATGTACAATTGATATGGGAATATCCTGCGGAACAAGAGTCTTATCACGCTTTGGAAAATCCTGGATTACAAGAACAACATCCTTAGGCTTAATTTTGTAACTGGACTTAACAGCAACATCATTAACAAGCACAAAATTCTGTTCAGCCAATTTCTGAACTTTATTACGTGTCATATTAGCGATTTGATTTGCCAAAAACTTATCAATTCGCATCATAAGCTGATTGTCATCAACAACTAGCTTATGGTGCTCATAAGTTGTTTCTCCATCAATCTCAATCGGCGTATTTAATTCCTCTTCTTTCTCCTTCATCTTAATCTTAATCATTTAAGATACTATCTAATCGGGCCTTTAAACTATCCTGACGCATTAACTCCAGGGTATCTACAACAAAATTAGAGCTATCTTCAGTAAACCATAAGTTCACAAAAGCTCCCAGATCTACATCTTTTGTTTGCTCTTCGGGTTCTTGCTTAAATACAAATGAACTTAGTGTATCTACCACCGAAGCATCGTAATAGAATTCTCCCATATTTAATGATAAATTCTGTAATTTGGTAGGTATGTTTTTTTGTAGATCTCCAATAAAATTTGGCATTTCCATTTGCATGCCCGCTCCATTTCCGAGAACTAAATCAAGCCTGGTAGATTTCTCTAATTTTTGGTCAATTTCAACAATTGTGTCCTGATAAAGAACTCCTAAAACCACATTGGCATGCTCATCATTCTCATAAACAAAGGCCCCTATTCTAAAACCTTTGGCTTTTAATTCAGACATGTATTGTCTTAATGAACGATCGGTAAAATCCGGCAATGCAATCAGACTCACATTTTTAGGATTAACGGTTAAATAAAGCTCTCTATCTTTTTTTACTCTAGATCCTGCTTTTGGCAGCTGCTCGATGACCGACCCTCTGGGGTAATCCGCATTGTAAGCACCCGAATCTACCACAGAAAAACGCAAATGTAAAGCTGTTAGCGTATCCTCCACTTCGTAAATAGAAAAACTGTGCATATCAGGAACAAGAATGCTCTCTCCATGCAGCGTCATTTTATCTAAGCCTTGAAGTGCTGCGTAAACAACCCCCAAAAAGACAAGAATACCTAAACATATGTGAACGATAATTCGTTTCATAGATTGATTTTATAATCGGTAAAGATAGGAAACAGTTGGCAGTTGGCAGTTGCCAATAAGATGGACTTTCATATCTTCGCAAGATAATTTCAAAACAAGACGATCCTATGAAAACTATTGTAGAAACTTCTAAGGCTCCTGCACCCATAGGACCTTATTCTCAAGCTGTACTTTCAGGAAATACTTTGTACACCTCAGGGCAAATTGCTATTAATCCGGAAACCGGTGATTTAGTGATGGCTTCCATAGAAGAGGAAACACATCAGGTGATGAATAATGTAAAAGCTGTTTTAGCAGAAGCCGGCATGACTTTCGACCATGTAATCAAAACTTCCATTTTTATTTCTGATATGGATAATTTTGGACGAATCAACGAGGTCTACGGTCAATATTTTACGGCTGATTTTCCAGCCAGAGAAACCGTTGAAGTAGCTCGATTACCAAAAGATGTGAACGTAGAAATTTCTATGATCGCAATAAAATAGTTGAAAGTTCAACGTTTACAGCAAATTCAACCTTTTCCCAAACAACATTCCTCCCTTCCTTAACCTGGGGTTTAAACCCCAGGTTAAGGAAGGGTTTATGGTAACCCAAGCCATTTCTCAAACAACATTTTCTGCAGATCGGATGTTTTTTCCATAGGTACGATCTTGTATTTTGGATAATATGTTGTTGTCTTCAGTGGCACTTCAATATCAATCGTTTCAAAACGTCTTTTCAATTTTAAACTGACACGATCTTTTGTCATGAAAGACTCTAAAAGTTCTTTCGTTATTTTCTGTTCATCCATCGTAAGGATAACATCTCCCTCGGCAATTTTAAGCTTGTCGGCAACAGCATCTGGTTGTACTTGTTTTACATGGAATTCGCTCTGTTGATGTAATGCTTTTAAACCCAGTCGCGAAGCAAAAAAGTCTTTATTTTCCTGTTCTTCAATCTGCAAGCCAACTAAAAACAAAGCTTCATCCAAAGACACCCGAAAATCTTTTGTTCCGTACATATGATTCTCAACAATATGATGAGTCTTCGTCCCTCCAAAAGCGATAAGTTCATGAATGTAATCTTCTTCTGTCAGACCTTTTCCTTTGCAAGCGTATTCTTTGTAAAGTCGGGTCATTACATCTCGAAGCGAGTTTTGTCCGTTACTATTATCTAGTATGCAAATATCCAGCATCAGCGCACACAAAGCTCCTTCGGTGTAAATGGAAACCTTACGATTTGGAATTCCCATCTCATAACCATCTAACCAGGTATCAAATCCGGAATCGGCAACAGACATGTTGTGGCGTCCTCCATTGTGGAAATGTTTTAAAAGATTTTCTTCTTGCGTGTTAAAAAACGCTTCATTAGAAAAAATAGTTGAGCGTTTTAAATACAGATCACCTATGTATGTAGTAACGCCCTCATACAAATAGCCCATACGCGAATAATTCTCTTTGGAATAATCATAAGGCAAAAGGGCTTTCGGACGAATTTGTTTTACATTCCACGTGTGATACAATTCATGAGAAGAAACTCCCAAAAGAGATCCGTAAAGTTTTTCTCCCATCAATTCTTCTCCCGGACCTAAAGAAATAACAGTACTTGCCGTGTGCTCTACGCCGTGGTATGTTTTGTAAGGTAATATCTGGTTGATAAAATGATATTCCGAAACCGGAAAAGCTGTAAAGTCTTTGATTTGCTCAATCGTGAATGCTTTAAAGTCTTTTAAAATCCGATCCCAGTCGGGTTGACATCCCCCCTGAAACCATACATGAAATTCTATGCCTTCAACTTCATAGCTTTTATGTTTAAGCGAACTGGATGTGATCCACGGACTTTCGGCAAGCTCATCAAAATTCTTAGCTTTTAGCTGGTGTCCGTTTTGCTCTAACGAACAGGCAATTTTGTATTTGCTCGGAACATCCAGATCAATCACACATGCTTCTTCAATTCTGTTTGGAACATACAAACAGCAGTTTACCGGATTTACGTACAATTGTTGCTCATCTAAATAGGTAGAACCTGCATTAAGTTCATTCGCATAATAGTTGTACACAACAACAATATCTGAAATATTTGGTGTTGAAACCTTCCAGGTATCTTTGGTTATTTTTTCAAATTTTAAAGGGTTCCCTTCGGCATCAGAAACTTTGAAATGCTGAATGTTCTTAGCAAAGTTTCCAAGTTCATATCTCCCGGGTCGCCATGCAGGTAATTGTAAGATAAGCTCTGAAGCTGAGTGCTCACATATTTGCATTTCTATGTCAATAAAATGGCGATGGGGATGAGTGTATGAGAATTTGTATCGAATCACTTGGTTGTTAGTTGGAAGTTGATGGTAACTAGAATTTCTCTTCAAATTGAAAAGTTTCATCTAAACGAACTCCTTTTTCAGTTTGTTTTAAGGTACAACAAGACTGATAATAATCATGTTGCAGGAACAAAGTATGTCCTTTTGCCGCAGTCGTTTCCAAGAATATCTTTTTCTCTTGTAAAGTCAAAAGCGGGCGGGTATCGTAGCCCATAACATAAGGCAAAGGAATATGTCCGACCGATGGTAATAGATCGGCTGCAAAAACAACCGTTTTCCCTTGATATTCAATATGCGGGATCATTTGAGATTCCGTATGTCCGTTAGCAAGAAGTACATCAAATCCCGGTAAAAATATCCCGTCGGTTTTAATAAAATCCAGTTGCCCACATGCTTTCATAGGCTCTAAATTCTCTTTTAAAAACGATGCCTTTTCTCTGTCGTTTGGATTCATCGCTGAATTCCAATGTGCCTCGTTAGACCAATAAGTCGCATTTTTAAATACTGGAACTAAGTCTCCTTTTTCATCGTATTTAATACCTCCGCCACAATGGTCGAAATGTAAATGTGTTAAAAACACATCCGTAATATCATCCGGGTGATAGCCATTTTTAGCTAAAGATGTAATAAGTGTATCATCTCCATGCAAATGATAATGACTAAAAAACTTTTCGCTTTGCTTATCTCCTAAACCATTATCAATTAACACTTTTCTGTCGCCATAATCTACCAACATACTACGCATAGCCCACGGACAAAGGTTCTTCTCATCTGCAGGATTCGTTCTTTGCCATAAACTTTTAGGTACTACACCAAACATAGCTCCCCCGTCCAATTTAAAATTACCTGTTTCTATTGATATTATTTTCATGATTGTCTTATTTGCCCTAAAAAAAGTTGAAAATTTAAAGTTGAAAGTTAAAGATTAAAAGTTAGAATACATACGAATTGATA
>JANXFM010000031.1 GCA_024959975.1 Flavobacteriales bacterium | reverse complement strand
AGAGAAGGCTTTTTTGTTTTTTCATATCTTAGAATCATGGACGAAAAACAACGCATTGAAACCAAACAATCTATTGAAAATTCTATTCTGGCCACACAAGCTAATATTGCGAGCCTCAAAGAATTAACGAAACCTATTTCTCCCGAAAATGCAATTGGAAGGGTAAGTAGAATGGATGCTATTAATAATAAGAGTGTAAATGAAGCTGCATTAAGAAATGCGGTAAATAAACTTGCTTTATTAGAATCTGCTTTGCAAAGAGTGAATAACGAAAATTTTGGCCTTTGCATTCGATGTAATAATCCCATACCTATTCAGCGAATTTTATTAATGCCTCAAAGTAATCGTTGTGTGCATTGTGCATCGAGATGATTGAATTTTATCTCCTGAATTCTAAATTCTCTCTGCTGGGATTTAAGCTCTTATTTTAAGCAACAACCTTCTATTTTCAATATAATTTCTTACATTTGCAGCCCTTAAAGAATGGCTAATTATTCCGTTATCAAAGGATTAGAAAACTATGGATTCAACAGTAAAAATATTTTCAGGCAGAGCTACGCTACCTTTAGCAAAAGAAATTGCTAAAAACTACGGTGTAGACCTTGGAAATATTATCATCTTTAAGTTCAGCGATGGCGAATTCATTCCTTCTTTTGAAGAGACGGTTCGTGGCGCAAAAGTATTTATCATTCAGTCTACACCTCCACCATCAGATAATTTGATGGAGTTATTATTGATGATCGACGCCGCTAAACGTGCTTCAGCATCACAAATTGTTGCTGTCATGCCTTATTTCGGTATGGCTCGCCAAGACCGTAAAGATAAGCCAAGAGTTCCCATTGGAGCAAAGTTGGTTGCCAACATGCTTACTGCTGCCGGGGCAACACGTGTAATGACTTGCGATTTACACGCAGATCAAATTCAGGGATTCCTTGAAGTTCCTGTTGATCACCTTTATGCTTCTTCTGTCTTTATTGACCATGTTCGCTCATTAAACTTAGAAAATTTAACTATTGCTTCGCCTGACATGGGTGGCTCTAAGCGTGCTAATGCATACGCTAAACACTTGGGTTGTGAGATGGTTATTTGTTACAAACACCGCAAAAAAGCCAACGAAATTGGTGATATGCGTGTTATTGGTGATGTAAGAGGCAGGAATATTGTATTGGTAGACGATATGATAGATACCGCCGGAACACTTACTACCGCTGCAGATATGATGCTTCAAAACGGAGCCCTTTCAGTGAGAGCCGTTTGTACACACCCTGTACTTTCGGGTAAAGCTTACGAACGAATTGAAAACTCAAAAATATTGGAGCTTATCGTTACCGATACTTTACCAAGTAAAGAAAGCCCTAAGATCAAAATATTAAGCATCGCTCCTATGTTCGCTAACGTAATTAAAAACGTTGTAGACAACGAGTCGATCAGTAAAAACTTTATTCGTTAATTATTTATAAACCAAAAATCAAACCAAATGAAATCAGTATCTATTAGCGCTGAAAAGCGTGTAGATTTGGGGAAAAAGGAAGCTAAAGCTTTAAGAGCTGCAGGAAAAGTACCTTGCGTTGTTTACGGAGGAGAAAATGTACAGCACTTTGCAGCTACAGAAATTGCTTTCAATAACCTTGTTTACACACCGAATGTTTACGCGGTGGCGATTGATATTGAGGGCACAACAATTAATGCCCTTATCAAAGACATTCAATTTCACCCTGTAACAGACAGAATCCTTCACATCGACTTTGTCGAGTTGACGCCTGGTCAGGCTGTTAACACTCTAATTCCGGTAATTATTACCGGTAACGCAATTGGGGTAATGAATGGAGGTAAATTACATAAAGCGCTACGTAAATTAAGCGTTCGTGCTACTCCGGAAAACTTGCCTGACTCCATTACGCTTGACATCACTGAAATGAAAATCGGAGACAAGATTTACGTTAGACAACTGGAAACGAACAACTTCGATGTTCTAACTTCCGGTAATGCGGTTGTCGTAGCTGTGAAAACTGCTCGTAATGTCGTTGAAGAAGAGGAAGAAGAAGCTGGCGCTGAAACACCGGCTGCTGCAGATGCGACAGCTGAAGCTCCTGCCGCTGAATAAGCATGAAAAAATTCCTAATCATAGGTTTAGGTAATATTGGTGCTGAGTATGCAAATACTCGGCACAATGTAGGCTTTAAGATATTGGACGCGCTGGCTGGTGCGTCCAATATTTCTTTTGAGCCTAATCGTTATGCCGATACGGCAAAGCTTAAAATTAAAGGTCGATCGATTACATTGGTAAAGCCTACTACTTACATGAACTTAAGTGGAAAGGCTGTCAACTACTACCTGCAAACCGAAAAAATAGACCCGGAAAATATTTTGATCATCACTGATGATCTTGCCCTTCCTTTCGGTACTTTGCGCATGCGCACCAAAGGTAGTGACGGTGGTCACAATGGATTAAAACACATCATTCAAACCCTAAACAGTTCCCAATTTACGCGAATTCGATTTGGAGTGGGGAACGAATTTTCAAAAGGTAATCAGGTAGATTATGTTCTTGGTGAATGGTCTTCAGAAGAAGAAGAGCAATTAAAAGAACGCATCGAGACATCGATAGAAATGGTGAAAAGCTTCGTAGCCATTGGTGCCTCACAAACAATGACTCAATACAACGGCAAATAGGGCTCCGGCCAAATTCCGAATAAATTCTTTTTCAATCAAATAGTAGCACCCGTTAAAATAATTGGTGAAAAGTCGTAAACTCATAAAGTCGGTAAAATTTACTAATATTGTGTAAGTAGAACAAAATCAGGTGCTTATGAAAAATCTTTTTACCTCCTTTATTTTATTGGTCTTCTTTAGCGCATCAGCGCAAACCGATAGTTGTTGCATCAATCCGGATTGGGTCGATCCTAATGCCATGTGTACCATGGAATACGACCCGGTTGTTGGCTGTGACGGGGTGGAATATGGTAATCCCTGTATTGCTCAAATTTCGGGTGTAACAAGCTGGACCAATCAGGCCGGACAAACAAGTTCGTTGGATTGGGATTGTGAAACTAACCCGGTTACCTGCACTTCATGGTCGGGAGTGGAAATTACTGAACCCGGAGATTGGACCAACCCAAACAATCCTTGTGACATGGGATATTGTAATGAAGATGGTACCTTCTCAGGTATCATTATTGATTGTGCAGAACAAATGGGCATGCCTTGCAACGGAGAATGGGTTTTAGAAGAAGGTCAATGTTGTTCAGAATGCATAGAAACCCCAACCCCTAACTGTGAAAACATATCCATTACTCTCACTAATGGGTGGAATATGATCGGGTTTGCTTGTGCAAATAACACCAACGCATCTGTTGCATTTGAACCCATTCAGGATAAAATTATTATTGCCAAAAATGGTGCCGGAAATGCTTATTTACCGGGCTGGGATTTTAACGGTCTTGGTGATCTAAAAAGAGGCTATGGTTATTTAATAAAAGTGTCTGAAGAAATTCCCAATTACAATATTTGTGAGTAAAGAAAGAGTATTCACAAATTACTCTACCGTAACACTTTTGGCAAGGTTACGGGGTTGATCTACATGGCAACCTCTCATAACAGCGATGTGATACGAAATTAATTGCAACGGAATTGTTGTAAGTAAGGGGCTCAAACGCTCATCTACTTCAGGAATTTCAATGACATGATCGGCAATTTTACTTACCACCGAATCACCTTCATTCACAATGGCAATAATCTTACCTTCTCTTGCTTTAATTTCCTGAATATTACTCACCACTTTTTCGTATTGTTCCGTTTTAATGGCTACAACAACCGTTGGCATATCCTCATCGATAAGTGCAATAGGGCCGTGCTTCATTTCTGCAGCCGGATACCCCTCAGCGTGTATGTATGAGATCTCTTTTAACTTAAGTGCTCCTTCCAGAGCTACCGGGAAATTAATTCCTCGACCTAAGAACAGGCAATTAGGAACGTCTTTGTAAATAGATGCAATGTATTTTGACTGTGCATCTACTTTAAGTGTTTGTGCTACTTTGTCCGGCATTGAATCCAACTCAACAATTAATTTTCTAAATAATTGTTCTGAAATGGTTCCTTTTTTACGGGCCAAGCCCAAGGCGATTAAGGTAAATACAGTTACCTGTGCCGTAAAAGCCTTTGTAGAAGCTACACCAATTTCTGGTCCTGCATGTGTGTAAGTCCCAACATGAGCCTCTCTGGCAATACTGGACCCTACTACATTACAAATACCAAATATGGTTGCTCCTTTAGATTTTGCTAATTGGATGGCCGAAAGTGTATCTGCAGTTTCTCCGGATTGTGAGACAGCAATAACGATGTCTCGCTCGGTAATAATCGGGTTTCTGTATCTAAATTCCGACGCGTATTCTACTTCAACCGGAATACGTGCTAAGTCTTCAATAAGATATTCGGCAACCAAACCGGCATGCCAGGATGTACCACATGCCACAATGATAATACGATCGGCATTTAAGAATTTTTGTTCGTATTCAACAAAGCTTCCAATGCTGATGGTTCCTTTATCGACTAATAAACGGCCTCGCAAGGTGTCATAAATAGATTTGGGTTGCTCATTGATCTCTTTCAACATAAAGTGATCATAGCCACCTTTTTCTATCGACTCAAGCTCTAAAGCTAACTCTTGGACGTATGCGGTTTTCAGTTGATTCGCAATGGTTCGTATTTCTAAACCATTTTTTAAGGATAAAACAGCAACCTCTTCTTCATCAAGGTAAACAACCTGCTTGGTGTATTCTATGAATGGTGTTGCGTCAGAGGCAATGTAGTATTCGTTTTCACCAAGACCAATAACCAATGGACTGCCCTTTTTTGCAACCACAATTTGATCGTAGTTCCCCTCTTCAATTACAGCTATTGCATAAGCACCAACAACCTGATTTAAAGCAATACGAACAGCTTCGGCCAGGTCAACTTTCTCGTTGATTAATACATCTTCAATAAGATTTACCAATACTTCGGTGTCTGTATCGCTATGAAAGGTGTATCCTCTTTTTAAGAGCCCTTCTTTTATTGAAGTGTAATTCTCAATAATACCATTGTGAATGATGGCAATTCTTTTTGATTGAGAATAATGTGGATGTGAATTTACATCGTTTGGAACCCCATGGGTTGCCCAACGCGTATGTCCAATTCCTAATTTTGCTTTTGGAGATTCATCTGAAATAAGAGTTTCCATCTGAACAACTTTACCCTGTTTTTTAAATATTTCTATTCCATCACCATTTAGCACAGCAATCCCCGCGCTATCATACCCACGGTACTCCAAACGTTTCAACCCTCTCAGCAATATGGGATAAGCCTGCTTATCACCCAAATATCCAACAATACCACACATGTTTGTTTGTTTTGGTTGTATTTTACAATTATTACATTAATACAATAATACTAGAATTATTGCTCAGATACAAATAGCTTTAAACTTACGCCCGTGCTATCATCAGTAAAATAATTATTTATTATTAGGCGTTCCGGCTGTGAAACAGACGTTGGAACATACAAAGCTAAACGGCTTACATAGCCTTCTTCTACAACCTTATGAACGTAACGAGCAATATTAAACTTGTACGCTTGAGTGAGTTCATTTCTACTTCCATCAAAATAAGCCGAACCCTGTACATTTTGATCCTCCGTTAAAGCCTCCAGCTCTCCTTCGTCATTTATCGCTGCAAGACCTAATTTCTCAGGAGTAGCATAAATACCATCTAAATCTGTAGGGATGTAAGGAATAATTAATTCGGCCTTATGAATTACATAGTTAGAATCTTGTAAACTAGCTAGTTCCGGTAAATCTATGTAGGTTCTCAATCCAACACTACCCTGAACATAAGCCTTATTAACATTTTCCAAACCGATTAAATTCTCTATTTCTGTAGCCGAATGGTCGTGGGCCCAGCGCGTCATTTTATCGGCATCACTGTTTATTTCAAAATCGTAGGATAATGAATCTGCCTCATCGGTATGATAGTGAAGTGTCAATTTACTTTTTTCACTTATTAGATTCAATTCCAACAACAATCCGTTATCAGTCACGTCATCACAAGCAATGTACAGTCCGTTAAAAAATGTTTGAAAAGCTTCGTTATCGACAAAGTTTGAAGCATCAGCATCTAAAAATTCTTGTGCAAGATCATTTGACAAGGTTATTGTCACTGCAGAATCAACCGTTGGTTCAACCAAAAAATCCAGGTCTCCTAACTCCTGACTATCGTAGTCAAAGTCTTCCGACGAATAAATCATAACGGAGCTCTCTACGTCCAAACTATCCGTTGCAGTTGTCTCGATCTGCTCCAACATTTCCATCACACGAAAGTGTAGTTGGGAAAGGGTGTCGCCATAATAGCCGTCAAGATCTAATGTAAGCACCAATGAATCGGCTACAGCGGTCTCGCCAAAATTTACATCCGTCGAAGGCATGCGAAATTCGGTGTACACAGAAGCATTTGTGCGTCCAAAATAAGGGTCATTTATGGAGCCAATAAAAGAGGTAGGCGTATTCAAAGAGCTCAAAGAGTCTTCCTTTACAATAGAAACTTTTATCTGCTGATTATCAAAAGACAAAACTTCCAAATTATCCGATACGATTAATTGTGAACCCAATTCATTCCAATCTTTTTTACAAGCTGAAAAAAATGTGACCATAGCCAATACGGCTACAAGTCGAAGTAAATGTTTCATAAAAATATTATTCCTCAAATAAGGTTTCATAGAAAGGCTTGTATTGCTCTTTGTATTCTCCATTAGAATACTCTAAAGTTGGCAATTTAGCCCCTTCAATTATCTTTAATGTCTCTGCGTCAAGTTCTTCACTACCCTTAACAACGGCATCTGAATAATTTATTGCAGTTTCTGTCAATTTTTTGAAATCTGCTTTTTCAAATCCTGCAACTTCCTGTTCGCTGTATCCGTCAAATTTTAATTTGTCTGTTAATCCACTACTCAAAGTACCTTCAAAAGACTGATCGTAGAATGAGACTACAATTTTAGTTTTCTCAAAAATAGGATCATCATGGTAAAACTTTTTCAAATACATTGGAAGAAAACTTGCCATCCATCCATTGCAATGTATCACGTCGGGCGACCAACCTAATTTTTTAACAGACTCTATGACGCCACGACAGAAGAATAAAGCGCGCTCATCATTATCTTCATAAAATTTCCCTTTTTTATCTTCCGTTGTAAATTTGCGTTTAAAATACTCCTCATTATCGATAAAGTAAACTTGCATTCTCGCTTGAGGAATAGAGGCAACTTTGATGATAAGTGGTTGATCAATATCATTAACAATAAGGTTCATCCCCGAAAGACGTATCACTTCATGTAGTTGATGTCTTCTTTCATTAATACACCCAAAGCGAGGCATAAACAAGCGCACTTCAATTCCGGACTCATTCATTGCCTGAGGTAAAAACCGAGCCGTCTTAGACAAATCATTCTCCGGTAAATAGGGAGAAATTTCTTGTGAAACGTACAATATTCTTTTCTTGGCCATGAGGAATCTTTCGGTTAATCTTAAATGAAGACGCAAAACTACGAAATAATCTCCAATTTATTGAGTTTTTCAGTAGCTTTAACCCCTATTATTACTGAACAATAAGAGAGATGAAGATCATTTCGAGTGTATCCGAATTAGAAATTTTTCTAAGCAAAGCGTCAAAGGATAAGTCGTTGGGGTTTGTTCCTACGATGGGAGCTCTACATCAAGGACACATCAGCCTGGTAGAAAAAGCTATTTCTCAGAACGATATGAGCCTGTGTTCCATCTTTGTCAACCCAACACAGTTCAATGATGCAAAAGATTTAGAGAAATACCCAAATCAACTTGATGCAGATTTGACCTTGTTAGAAAAAACGGGGTGCGACGTGGTATTCACGCCTTCAAAAACCGAAATTTACCCTGAAGGATTTGCGGGTAAAAGCTATGATTTTGGCAATCTCGATAAGGTGATGGAAGGGGAAACCCGTCCGGGACATTTTGAGGGAGTAGCTCTGGTTGTTTCGCGATTATTCGACATCATACGACCACAAAAAGCCTATTTTGGTGAAAAAGATTTTCAGCAATTAGCGATTATTCGGTCACTTGCAAACCAAAATTACAAGAGCATTGAAATTATCCCCTGCCCTATTTTAAGAGAGGTTGATGGTTTAGCAATGAGTTCAAGAAACTTACTTCTTAGTGAAAAACACCGAACTGCCGCCCCCAGAGTTTACCAAAGGCTCTTGCATGTTAAAAAACAGGCAAATACAAAATCTATCTCCGAATTAAAACAATGGATCGCTCAAGAATTTAAACAGGATCCTGATCTAAAACTTGAATACTTCGAAATATCTGATCCTAATCGTTTGCAAAAATCAACACAATGGTCCGATTATGAAGTGCATATTGCCTGCATTGCGGTCTTTGCCGGTTCCGTTCGTTTAATTGACAACATTCTATTAGAAATGAATTAAAATGAGGGTCTGACAAACATTTTGATTATCTTTGCGCCATGCAAATAGAGGTAGTAAAGTCGAAAATTCACAGGGTTAAAATTACCCAGGCCGATTTAAATTACATCGGAAGTATCACTATTGATGAAGATTTGATGGAAGCGTCAAACATCATCGAAGGGGAAAAAGTTCAAATTGTGAATATCAACAACGGAGAGCGTTTGGAAACTTATGCCATTAAAGGGGCAAAAGGTTCTGGAGAGGTCTGCATGAATGGTCCTGCCGCTCGCAAAGTACAACCCGGCGATATCGTTATTATCATTACATACGCAACGATGCCTTTCGAAGAAGCTAAGGTGTTTAAACCTACTTTGATCTTTCCGAATGAAGAAACTAACACTTTAGATTAACATGAAGGCCAAACTGCTTTCTTTCCTAAAATATCTATTCTTTTTAAGTCTGGGTGCTCTCATTTTGTATGTGGTATTCAAGGATAAGGATCTGGAAAAGATGTTGGAGGACTTGAAAAATGCAGAATACAAATACCTGATCTTTTCAATGGTTTTAGGCTACGTTGCCTACCTGTTTAGGGCTTTGCGCTGGATCCTTTTACT
>JANXFM010000047.1 GCA_024959975.1 Flavobacteriales bacterium | reverse complement strand
CAAATGCAACAAACTATAGCGCAACTGCAACAGAACAAGAACTTGATCAATACGGCAACCTATTATGTGTTTATACATCGTGTGATGATGTTCCAGAAAACGGTTGTATGTATGCTGATTCATTTGGTGCCTTCAACGAAGGGTTTGATGCAGTAGCATGCGTAAGCTACGGTGGAACAGCATGTGATGGTGGAGCTTCTGATGGCTCAGGTTGTATGGATGCAAATGCTACAAACTACGATGCAACGGCAACAACACAAGCCGTAGATCAGTATAGTAATATATTATGTACTTATGCATCATGTGATGATGTTCCAGAAGCAGGATGTATGTATGCTACTTCATTCGGTGCTTATGCCGAAGGCTTTGGTGCTGCTGAGTGTTCTAGCTATGGTGGAACACCTTGTGATGGTGGAGCTTCTGGTGGCTCAGGTTGTATGGATGCAAATGCTACAAACTACGATGCAACGGCAACAACTCAAGCCGTAGATCAATACGGTAATTTATTATGTATTTATGCATCATGTGATGATGTTCCAGAAGCAGGATGTATGTATGCTGAATCATTTGGTGTTTATGCCGAAGGCTTTGGTGCTGCTGAGTGTTCAGGGTACGGTGGAACACCTTGTGGAAATGTTGGATTATTTGAGACAGAATTAAACGCTGCAAATATTTATCCAAATCCTTCAGCTGATTTCATTCGTATTTCAAACACGGATGCTGAGAATATTACTGTTTTCAACATTAACGGTCAGCAAGTTCTTTCAGTTAACGATTCTGATAAAGAAATAAATGTATCCCATCTTTCAAGTGGTATTTACACGCTGAGAGTAACTGATAGTAAAGGAGGTTTTACTTACAGTAAGCTGATAAAAGAGTAAAAAAACAAATACAATCTATCCAAACACTCATGTGTTTGGATAGATTTTTTAGGACCGAAAAAACAACAACACTATGAAGAACAAAAGTTCTATTCTAGCGCTACTCAGCATGATCGTTCTTTTTGCCTGCTCAACCTGTTTTTCACAAGCAGTGAAGGTTGAAGTAAAGCAGGTGGACGGTAATTGGACTCTTTTTAGGGGTGGAGAACCTTACTATATTAATGGAGCTGGTGGACTTGGCTACATGGAAGAAGTTGTAGAACGAGGTGGGAATTCTATCAGAACCTGGAGTGTTGATGATGCACAGGAAACTCTTGATGAAGCTCACGCGCTTGGACTCACCGTAATGATGGGACTATGGGTGCAACATGAGAGACATGGCTACGACTATGACAACGAAGCCGCAAATAAAGCACAATTGGAATATTTCACCAGGATGGTGAAAAAGTACAAAGATCACCCTGCCTTATTAATGTGGTCTATTGGGAATGAGGTGGATTTATTCTACTCAAACACCAAAGTTTGGAATGTCGTTCAAGACATTGCTGAAATGATCCACGAAGTTGACCCTAATCACCCAACAAATACCGTTACAGCAGGTCTGGACGAAAAAGAGGTGGCCTTGATTATGGAAAACGCACCAGATATTGATATCTATGGTATTAACACCTACGGTGAAGTGAGTATCATTCGCGATAAAATCAGAAAATCCGGTTGGACAGGACCTTACATTATTGCAGAATGGGGCCCTGATGGACACTGGGAGGTAGCAAAAACAAAATGGTCTGCCCCTATAGAACAAACCAGCCGAGAAAAAGCTGAAAGTTATTACGAAAGATACAATGTTCACATCGCTCCAGATCGTGAAATGTGTATCGGTTCCTACGTATTCCTTTGGGGACAAAAACAAGAAACTACAGCTACATGGTATGGACTATTCTCCAATGGAGGACAAAGTTCTGAGGTACTTGATGTAGTGGAAAAATCGTGGACTGGAAAATGGCCCGAAAACAGAGCCCCATCTCTTGATAGCCTATCCTTGGATGGTCAAAAGAAAGGTGAGAACATTTATTTGATTGCCGAAGAAATGTATTCAGCAAATGTTTTTGTGTCGGACGACAAGGACAAAAAACTCAAATATTCCTACAAAATTTATCCGGAAAGTACGAACACAAAATCTGGGGGAGATCTTGAAAAAGAACCACCTGCGATGACCGGACTGATAAAAAAGAAATCTAACGGTAACGTTACATTTAAAGCCCCTAAAGAAGAAGGTCCTTACCGTCTCTTTATTTATGTGAATGATAGCGAAGATCGATTGGCTTACGCAAACATTCCTTTCTTTGTGAATCCACGTGATAAAAATATGCCACAAAGTTCAGCAGTTAAAACAAAAACCCGCGAATTAGCCATTCCGGAATAAAACTCAGATTTTAAACATATGCACAAGCAAATGAAAAAAACAATACTGTTTCTTGCCTACTTCGCTTTTTTTGGTGTTTCTGGTTTTGCCCAAAACAACCAAGATGTAAGTAGCGAAGAAACAAGTGATATCGGTTTGTTTCCGAAATCGGAATCTCCCAAACTTTATACCTTTAAAGTTAATGGAGAATACCGATTCCTTGGAACCTACACGCACTATAACACACTTGGACTATCAAGTGAAAATACAGTAATTGATCCGGGAAATTATCGTGATAATCCAACCAATAACTTATTTATTGGGGACGATAGTCAAATGCCTACCTTAACTCTTCGTGTTTCAGGTAGACCTTCCAAAAAAACATCTTGGGGATTTGATGTCTACACGTATCAATTTATGCATGGAGATGTAAGACCTCAGTACGGATTTAAAGTAGCTGAAATTGACCGTCCTTCCATTTACGACCCAATTAACGGAGAGCGCTTAGCTTCAAGTTTAATTGTTCACCTTGGGATAAACTTATACGGTAGCTTTGAAACCAAAGTAGGTTCCTTCGCACTACAAGCCGGTGGGATCCACTGGACCTCTATGAGTGATCTTACCCTGGCATCCTATAAAGGATACAACAGGTATAATGTTTTTGAAAGAGCTCCCTGGGATCCAATAGATTCGAGTGTTGAACGACGTTATTTTGACTTTTACAAAAGAGGAAATATATCGCAAGATGCTCGTTGGGGACACAAACCTTTCACCGGTCTGATCGTTAGTGGAAGTAACCTACCCGGAGGCTTAACCATGAAAGCAATGGTGGGTAAAACAGATCTGTATGGAGGCTTGAGTAATCTTCCAAACATCGCTTATGGTGGACAGCTTCGAAAAGGTACCCTGGGTGGATTTATTGGTATAAACACCTTTAACAACCACACCTACACTGATAGCCTCAATCAAGATGTCTTAGGATTCAACATCACGACGCTTGAGTCACATTTTTCGGTTGCGAAATTTAATGTGAAAATGGAGCTTGGAGCAGGAAGATACATTTCTCCTGACTATTCAAAAGCTTGGGGTGAAGCATTACACACAAAAATTAAAACCCCAAAATTAGCAGATGACAAGCTTACTTTAGAAGCGCACCTGTTTCGTATTGCACCTGAAGTCATCAACAACAACTCTATATTCATGAATTCCTCGATAAAGGATGGAACAAGCACAGAAGACCTAAATCTTCCTTTTGCGAGTTCTATGGTACCTATCGGTATGATGACCAACAACCGTCAAGGAATCAATCTGAATGCAGAAGCAGAATTTGATGATCTTAAGCTATCTATGGGAATCGGTTCTTCCACGGAATTGGAAGCGATAAGCGAAATTATAACTTACGGCCATCCGGTAAATGCACTCACGCGCTCACGTATTTGGCGTTGGGCAATGGGAGGTAATCCTATTACAGCAGATGGTCCTTATGAGCGTTACTCCGTTACTTACCGTGATGTTTATGAAACCGTTAAGCTACAAGATACGATTCCAATTAAAAAATCTTTTAGTGGATTCGAACTTCAAGCGAAGTACCACCCTAAATACTTTGGACAAAAACTATACTTATTTGCACTGAGTAAATTTTCTTCGGTACAAAAAACATGGTCTCCTATACCGGTGCTTACTGACGAAGCTTATGTTCGTCAATACAGCAACGAACTGGAAGCCTACTATGCGCTTAACAGTAAACTTGTACTTAGTGGGTATGTGGGGATGGAAAGAACCATAGCGAACTATGATACGCAACAAGATATCAAGACAAATCGTCCACGTAACCAATATGGAAACGGTTACGGGTTAGGGTTTGATTACACCATTGCAAAAAACACGGCTTTATTTATCAGACACCGATGGTTTAGCTTTGAAGATAAAAACTTTGAAAGAGATCAATTCAAGGGAACAGAAACGATTTTAGAACTTAAATTAACATTCTAATGGCAAAAAATATCCTATTAACCGCACTTTTATTACTTTTTTCAGCTTCTGCTTTTTCGCAGGAGAACCAAAAGAAATTTTGGGTTTCGGGAACTGCCCGTGGCTTGTTCAACCTTGATGAATTAAACAGTCAGGTTGGAGACAGTACCACAGCTCCAAAATCTGAATACGGACATACCCTGGTAGACCTTTCTGCTAATATTCGTCCGAACAAAAACACATTTATTCGAACGACTTTAAGAGTTAGAAACGAATATGGTGGTTTCTGGGGTTCAGGAATTACCTTCGATGTACGTGAGCTTTATTTGAAAGGTTTGATCGCTAACTCGGTTCGTTACCAAATTGGTGATATCAACTATAAGCTTACTCCTTTTACATTCTATAACAACACAGAGGAGTTGTATGAAAATTCGCTAGACATTTTCAATATGTATGCAGATATCTTTCATTACGACCTCTTCTATGACAACAACAATTCTTGGAGACAACAGGGAATTGCAACCGACTTTTCTCTAAGTTTCAGAGAAGGGATTGAAGAATTGCAATTCAACATGTTCAGCTCCAGACTTAATTTTGGTGGAGGCGCTACTGATGACCGATTGTTTTTTGGGGGTAATGTAACCATGGTGCAGAGCAAACACTTTTCTGCAGGTGTAAACTACATAAACCTAATGGATATTGCTGGAACTTCAAAAAGCACAGAACAGTTTGAAAATCCTGTAGTAACGGGAACATACAAATTCAGCACAGAATTGAATGATGTAGATCTGGAGCTTACAGGAGAAAGTGGTGTCTCAAGATCAAGCATTGAAAATCACGCTACAGCACCTGTAAATGAAGACTTTTTTAACTATGCTAAATTGAGTGCTGATCTTAAACCATTCGATGTAACCTTAAGCATGGCTTACCGAAACGTTGGTCCTGAATTTAGAAGTGTAGGTGCTCAGGCAAGAAGACTGAAATATACAACTCAATCTTCATTCTATACACGATACACCAATAATGAAATTGTACGTCCAATAGGTATGTGGGATATTTACAACGACGCTTCTATCTACAATACAAAGATTTCAGAAGGTCTTGACAACTACTACCCACAGTACAACAATGTTGATCCTTACGGATTGGCAACGCCAAACAGAAAAGGATTTGACTTCTCTTTAGCTCGAGTAGATGACCAGGGACGTTATACCGTAAACTTGGATTATGGAATGCTTTCAGATGTTATTGGTCAAGGTATTGATGACTTACGGAAATACAACACCATTTCTGCCCAGTCGGAGGTGAATGTACACCAATTCATCGAAGGATTTGATCGTAAAGTTCTTGTTCAATTGGGATACATCCAAACTCAAACCAAAAGAACAAGCAGTTTACTTCCTGAAGCTAATTCAGACTTGAATTCACAAAGAATAAATGCTGGAATTACCATTCAGCTGACTGGAGACTTAGATTTGATGGCAGGCTATGAAAGCTTTGTTTCTACCGGTAATGATCAAATTGCTGATCGAAATCAATTCGATGAGATTAAAAATTTAGTCCCTTACGAGGTTGATTTATCAGAAACGATCACAGGCGTTGGTCTTCGATACATGTTCAATGAAAATAATGACTTGCAGATATTGTGGCAAGAATACAACTGGAGTAATTCAAAATACTTCAATTTGGACAATTCTAGATTGGAAGAAAAACCTGATTACGGCTTCAACCGAATTGCAGTCGCATTTAAAATGAAGTTTTAACAAAAAAAATTACGACCATGAAACACATATTTTCAATACTCATTTTAGCAACTGTTCTATCTTCCTGTGAACGCGATATATCAACTGAAGGGCCTTCTCTTTTTGATATATATGGAGATTTTTCAGTAAAACAAGCATTAGATGTCAGCAATAGAAGTGTAGATTTTGCCGCAGGTGAAACGACTACATTTACAGCTGAGTTTTCTAAATCTGTAAATTGGGAGCTAACCATTACCGGAAATACTTCAGGAGCTCAAAAATTAATTACAGGATTTTCTAAAGAACTAGACTACGAAACTGCACTTTGGGATGGGTCAACGACCATTTTCCCGATGTTTAAAGAAGAAGCTTGTTCCGTAGAATTGTTCATCCCATCTGATTCGGTAACACTTACTGAAACGTTGGCTGTAAAAACAGTTAAAACCAATGAAGGATTTTTAATCTCTGATTTCGAAGACGGTTTTAATCCTAATTGGGAACATTTTTTCCAATCTGGCGTGAATTTCAGTACAGCAACAGATGGTGCCCCACAAGGCAACAGCTTTTACAACATGGCTGGAACATGTGGTTGGGACTGGTTGATTGGAATGGTGAATATCCCTGCTTCTGCATATGGAAGTTCAACATTTGTTGAACTGCCTGAAAATGCGGACAAGGTTTATTTCAATGTATTACTTAACCTTCCGGAAGGAATTACCAATTCAAAACTTCTCATTCGATTTAAAGAGGATGACAATAACGACGGTGTTTTTTCTGATGGTATCGAAGATGAGTACACACTATGGTTTGATGATTTAGATTATGGATGGCAACAGATCTCTGTAAAATATTCTGACTTGCTCGCTGGTGGTGAAAATGCTGCTGAGCCAAAAGGAAATGGAGTTCACAATCCAAATTTACTGAACTATATTGATATACTTCTCCTTGCAGATCCTTCAACCGGATTTAGCCAAGTTGATATGGATTACATGATTTTCACAGAAAATGAACCTCTAAATCCGTAAGCGCATGAAGGATAAAATAATTATACCTCTTCTGGTTGTTACGACCTTTTTGTCTTCATGTATCCAGATGAAACAGCAAGCGATTTTTGATGCGCCTGCAGAACAAGAAATCCCCGAGGGAATTGAAAACTTTTATGCTCTAAACGTTTTTGAGGGTAAACTAAATGGTGAACACTGGTTCAGTAAACCACCTGAGATCGAGACAAAAGCTTGTTTGGATATTACCAGTGCCTATTTCATTACTCCCGAATTAGATGAATCCGGTGAAGCTATCGTTGAATCTGCGATGCGTTGGACCTGGGATAAAAAAGCAGGAGACTGTTCCTGGATGGGAATGGGCTTAGGATGGGACGGTTGGTCTGGTAAAGACCTCAGCCAGATCACCAATAAGGCGGCCATTCAATTAAAAGTACGTTCCGTAAAAGGAGACTTGAAATCGCTTCCTTTAGCAGCATGTCTTGAAGATTATGGAGATAATCAATTGTGGATCGGATTCCATCCTCACGTTATCGAGAATGGAGTCATCAGAGATGAGGGATGGACAAACATCATTTTACCTCTGGCTGAATTTGAATGGGACATTGCTCCGAACATAGACATGTCTAACATCAAACAGATGATCGTTCAGTTTGAAGCAGGGGGTGATCTGTACGTAAAAGAGATCAACGTAATTCCCTTTAAAGGTGGTTTCACCAAAAGAGTTGAAATTGCTCATGCAGAAAGCTTAAACCTTAGCATTGATGGACAAAGTGATGAGGATGCTTGGGGACATGCGCAAGAAGTTGAATTTTCTACCTACAAAGTGAAATCTTTGTCTGATGATGAAAACCTCTATTTTCTGTTAAGTTTTGAAAGTAATCAAGCTATGATCAATCCATTTGAAGATGGAGGTATGTGGAATGGAGACGCTTTTGAAGTTGCCCTCTCTACAAATCACAAGATCAATAAAAAGAGACCATTTATGAGCTCTAGCGATAAACACTTTGTCGTAAATCTTCAAAATAAGATCGCCTGGGATTACAGAGACTCAAAAGTAATTAATGAGATTGCAGTCGCTGAAGTAAAAGATGGAGACTCGTATCAATTTGAATTCAAGGTGCCTTTAAGTTCTCTGGACGCAGAGCCTTTCATAAAAGATGTCAATTATCAAATTGAATTTGCAGTAGGCAAGAGCTCTGCAGATGGAAGTAAAAGAGAGATGCAATACAAGTGGAATTCCGGAGGAAAAGATGGTTTTTATGCGAAGCCTGCGCTTTGGGGTGACATGACTATTACACCACTCAAATAAATGCACAAAATAAAACTTAAGCAAGTAGTCATTTTCTTGCTTACGATATTACCTCTTACTTGGTGGGCCTGTGAACAGCCGGCTCCACCAGAAGAGGTTCTTTTGTTTGAAGATGAATTTAATGGAGATCATTTAGACCTTTCAAAATGGACTCATGAAACCGGAACCGGATCCCAATACGGTTTGTGGGGGTGGGGGAATGGAGAGCTACAATATTACAGAGGAGAAAACACCTCGGTTAGTAATGGCTCTTTAAAAATAACTGCTAAAAATCAGTCTTTTGGTGGTAAAAACTACACCTCGTCAAGAATTAAAACTGACGATAAGTTTACCTTTAGATACGGAAAAATACAAGCTCGAATAAAAACGATTGACGGTCAGGGCTTTTGGCCGGCATTTTGGATGTTACCCTCCGGTGGAGATTGGCCCTGTGATGGTGAAATTGATATTATGGAGCAATGGGGTACTAATGCTACTACCCAACAAACTACAGGAGCTGCACACCTTGGTAAATGCCCCGGCAATAGCGTCTTTAAAAACTTTGAAAAAAATAGTTCTAATGGTTCCTACGCAGACCAATTTCACATCTACGAAGTTCAATGGAAATACGACTATATTGCCTGGTATGTCGATGATGTAAAAGTCTTTGAAGTTACTCCCAACAGCTATCCAAATCAAGTTTGGCCATTTAATTCCAATCAGTGGTATTTGATCCTAAATCTTGCCATATCAGGAGACAACGAACCCAATGTAAATACAGTTTTTCCATCCACAATGGAAATCGATTGGATTCGAGTGTATAAATGATGCTTTGATTTAATACCTAATCCCCTTATTTCCCTACTAAATACGTGATACAAATTATTTTTTTCATTAAAAATAAAGTAAATTTGTGCTCCACAAAATAACACCTAAGATGATTCTAAAACACCCCAAAAAAGCACTAATAATCTTTATGATTTCACTTCCATTGGTTTGGTGGGCATGTGATGAACCTACACCTCCGTCCGGTTGTACAGATATTACTGCGTCAAATTATGATGATTGGGCAGTTGTGGATGATTATAGTTGTGAATATCATGAAGGGGGTACCCTTATTTTTCAAGATGAATTTAATGGATCGACTTTAGATGATTCAAAATGGGTTCATGATATTGGAAATGGTGAATGGGGCTGGGGAAATGGAGAGCTTCAGTA
>JANXFM010000108.1 GCA_024959975.1 Flavobacteriales bacterium | reverse complement strand
ATTTGAAATAAATATTCCTCTTAGTCTCATCATTTGACATCACATAAGAGTGAAAAATTAGATGTAATATGTTATATAAAAATAGATATAAGTGTTTTTTGTTTTGTCTTTTTGTCGTTGTTAATGGAGTCGCTTCTGGACAGGAAGATATAGATTTTTCTTATGGATATTTACCGAATTGGGACTTGTATCTTGGGGATAGTAATTCTGAACCTAGTATTGAAACGACAGATTTCGTATTGAATTCAGAATTGTTCGAGGGGAGGCATAGTGTTAATACGATTAACAGGTTTGACGCTAATACAGATGGGCAACTCAAATGTATGCCAGAGGGGGAGTTGTATTCGACTCGTTTGGGGAATAGTAGTAGCAGTAATGGTTCTCAAAGTGAAAAGTTGGTTTACACCTTTGTTGTTGATGCTTCAAATCACCAAGGTTCTCTTTATTATAAATATGCAGTAGTTCATCAACATCCACAGAACTACACTCCTGATTTAAAACCTACATTCAAAATACAGACTTTTCTGAATGATGTGTTGCTTGAAACATATACGAGCGTTGATGATTTAGAATTTAATGTTAATCAATCTTCTGGAAGTGTGCCGATAATGTGGAAAGATTGGACTTCTGTGAGCTATGACCTAAGTGCTTATAATATTGATGATGAAATACGTTTAGAATTTGAAAATTATGATTGTGCTACAGGGAAATACTTTGGTTATGCTTATTTGGTTGCTGGTTATGATGAAGTAGATTTATCTGTTGCTGATGAGCCTAATGATGAAGGGTGTACAGATTCAACTGCATGTAATTACAATGAAACATCAACTAATGATGCAGCTAATAATCTTTGTGTTTATCCTAAAGGATGTGAAACCTGTTCTGGAGCTACAGATGGCACCGGTTATCTTATTGATAATGATGTTGATGATGATGGTTTTTGTGATCATGATGAAGTGGTAGGATGTCTAAATATGGTTGCCTGTAATTTTAATGTCTTTGCAACTGATATGGATGATTCTTCCTGTGTGTATGCTAAGGGATGTGAATCTTGTTCTGGTGCTAAAAATGGTACCGGTTACCTTATTGATAATGATGTTGATGATGATGGTGTTTGCGGTGGTGATGAGGTGCCTGGATGTATAGATGTTCTTGCTTGTAACTTTAATTCAATGGGAACGGATTCTGCTAACGAATCTTGTATATATCCCAAAGTATGCGAATCCTGTTCTGGAGCTACAGATGGTACCGGTTATCTTATTGATAATGATGTTGATGATAATGGTGTCTGCGATGGTGATGAGGTTCCTGGATGTACAGATGTTCTTGCTTGTAACTTTAATTCATTGGGAACGGATACGGATAATCGGTCTTGTGTGTATGTTAAGGGATGCGAGTCATGTTCCGGAGCTACAGATGGCACCGGATATATTATTGATAATGATACCAATGACGATGGTATTTGTGACACCGTTGAATTTGTTGCGTGTATAGATGTAGTTGCGTGCAATTATAATCATCAGGCGCATAGATATTATATTCAGGGAAATTTAGTTAATGATTCAAATAATGATTTTTGTCTTTATGCCGGCAGCTGTGATCTATGTTCCGGTGTTACAGATGGTACCGGTTACGTTATTGATAATGATGCTGATGATGATGGTGTTTGTGATAAAGATGAAGTGGCGGGCTGTACGGATGTAGTTGCTTGTAACTTTAATGCTCTTGCAACTGATTTAGACGAATTTTGTATTTATCCTAGGGAGTGTGATGTGTGTTCCGGTGCTACGGATGGTACCGGATTTATTATTGGCAATGATACAGATCATGATGGCATTTGTAATTATGACGAAGTCGCTGGATGTACAGACGCGCTTGCCTGTAACTTTAACGTACTTGCAACCGACGATTTAGATAAATTTTGCATTTATGCTAACGAATGTGATCAGTGTTCTGGAGAAAATGATGGTACAGGATATGTTATTGATAATGATGTGGACAAGGATGGTATTTGTGATGAAGACGAATTAGCAGAATGTATAGATGTAGTTGCTTGTAATTACAATCATCAGGTGCATAAAGAATATGTCCAGACAAAATCAACTGCATATACCGATAATGGTTTTTGTATTTATGCTGCTAAATGTGATGACTGTTCCGGAGATTTGGATGGTACCGGTTTTGTTATCGATAATGATACGGATGATGATGGTGTTTGTGATAAGGATGAAGTCATTGGATGTACAGATGCGATGGCATGTAATTACGATTCAAAACCAAGCACTGACACTGATATGAATCTTTGTACTTATCCCAATAAATTATGTGAATCATGTTCCGGAGTGAATGATGGAACAGGGTCTGTTCTTAGAAATGATGTAGATGCAGATGGTGTTTGTGATAAGGATGAAGTCATTGGATGTACAGATGCAGTTGCATGTAATTATGATTCCAGACCAACTACGGATATGAGTAATAATCTTTGTATTTACCCTAACGAATGTGATCAGTGTTCTGGTGAAAATGATGGCTCCGGATTTATTGTTAATAATGATTCCGATTCTGATGGTGTTTGTGATAAGGATGAAGTCATTGGATGTACAGATGCAACCGCATGTAATTATGATGCTAAGCCAACTACCGATACGGATAATAATCTGTGTATTTATTCTATGAACTTGTTTACTGTTGAAAGATATTATGAGACAGACAGTGCATTATCCATCATAGATAATCGTCCTGATAATGATTGTGTGTGTCATCTTCAAGATGTTCTTTTATCAGCAGTTTTTTTTGATTTGAACTCTAAAGAAATTACTCATGTTAATGACAAGAAATTGGCAATTATAGCTTTTTATTTAAAATCTAACCCTACTTATAAATTAAGGGCAATTGGTTATGCTGATGTTACGAGTAATAGTTATTATAATTACAATCTAGCTTTAGATAGGGCCAAAGTTGTTGTCGATGTTTTATCTAAAAAGTATGGTGTTAATCGTTGTCGTTTAAAAGTAGAATCCAGTGGGGAGAAATATCCGTTACTCATCCTTAAAAATGGTGATAAATCAAGTAAGATGAATCGTCGTGTTCAATTCTCTATTGAGATGGATAGTTCAAGTTTGTAATGGATTTCTTTAGTGAGGAGAATTAGTTTTTGTTACCTGTACTTTTTCTTTGTAAGCTGTAGGTGAAGTTGTTTCGTTTTTTGTGATGAAAATTCATTTTCGATTTATTTAATAGCTAATGTTTTCACTTTTGCTGTAAGTATAATTAATTTAGCTTTTGATTTAGCATAGTATAGCTAGCTTTTCTATCTTTGTTTTTTCAAAATTAAAATCAGTTTTGTGGAGATTCAATCAGATAAATATTCCATTTATATAGGAAGTGAGGTTTTACAAGAGTTTAACCATATTCTCGAGGACTTTCAAGGACAGTATTCTAAGGTTTTCATATTCTGCGATGAAAATTCATCACAGCATTGTTTGCCTTATTTGATAGAACAGGTGCCTATGCTTATTGGTGCTGAGTTGATTGAGATAGAGTCCGGTGAGCAAAATAAAACACTTTCCATTTGTAATGATGTTTGGAAGACTATGAGTGAATCTAACGCTGATAGGAACGCTGTCATTGTAAATTTGGGAGGTGGTGTTATTTGTGATATGGGTGGTATGATTGCATCTTTGTACAAAAGAGGAATTCGGTTTTTTCATATTCCAACCACTTTATTATCTCAGGTTGATGCCTCTGTAGGAGGTAAATTAGCAGTTGATCTAGATGGACATAAAAACCAAATAGGTTTATTTAGAAATCCGGACCTAGTTCTGATAGTTCCTGAATTCTTGAAAACCCTGCCTCAAAGACATTGGATAAGTGGTTTAGCAGAAGTTTATAAACACGCCCTAATTTCTGATGCTGAATATTGGTCTTTTTTAGTTGGAATGGATTTGAAAAATGAGGAGTATCTATCATCACTTCTTCATAAGTCAATCTCTATAAAAAATAACATTGTTCTTCAGGATTGGGAAGAGAAAGGTTTACGTAAAACCTTGAACTTTGGACATACCATAGGACATGCAATAGAAAGTCAGGCTTTAGAAAAGGGTAGAGATTTGCTACATGGTGAGGCGGTTGCTATTGGAATGATCGTCGAAACGATCCTTTCGCAAATGAGCAATGGATTTGCTGAGGAAGAGTTTCAAACTATTAAGTCAACTTTAGAAGGTGTTTTTCCATTACAAGCTATAGATGAAGCAGAGTTGCCTGATTTAATTGAATGGATGCGTAATGACAAAAAGAATGATGATTCTCAAATTAACTTTACCTTACTAAAGAAAATTGGCGAAGCTGAATTCAATAAAATTTGTTCAGTAGAACAGATTGAAGAAGCTATCAGAACCTATAATACTTGTATAAATTGAAAGCTAAAATTCAAATAGCAGATAAAAAGATAAAGGGAACTTTACAGTTAACCGGGTCAAAGAGTATTTCAAATCGATTGTTGATTCTTCAGGCTTTATCGGGTCAAATGAGTCCTTTGAAGAATCTTTCGAACTCTGATGATACCATGGTTTTACAAAAAGCTCTTTCATCAAAAGATGTTACAGTTGATGTTGGTATTGCTGGTACGGCTATGCGTTTTTTAACCGCATATTATGCAATTCAGGATTCAGAAACGATTCTTACGGGAGCATCAAGAATGAAAGAACGTCCTATAAAGGATTTAGTAGACGCACTACGTTCTTTAGGTGCTGAGGTCGATTATATGGAAAAAGAAGGATTTCCACCTCTGAAAATTAAGGGTAAGAAATTACAAGGAGGTAAATTAAGTATTAAGGCAGATGTTTCCAGTCAGTTTATTTCTGCCATTTTAATGATTTCTCCTTATTTTGAAAAAGGAATTCAATTGGAGTTGGTTGGTGAGGTTTTATCTCGTCCGTATATTGAAATGACCCTAAACTTAATGCAACAACAAGGAGTTGGACATAAGTGGGAAGGAAATACCATTTCGATTCTTCCGGGAGTTTATTATGATAATGTCCGTGAAGTTGAGTCAGATTGGTCTTCTATTTCATACATATTTGAGTTGGTGGCTTTGAGCGATTCCGGAGAGATTAGTCTTACTCAGGTAGAAGAAGTTTCGGTACAAGGTGATCAGGAAGGGATGAATTACTTTCAGTTGTTAGGAGTGGATTCAAGTATTGAGAATGGTGTTTTAACGCTTAGTAAAAAGCCTGATTTTGAACTTCCGGAATATTTAGAATTTGATTGTACAAAGACCCCGGATCTTGCACAAACACTTACTGCTACCGCTTGTGCTTTAGGTATTCGTATGAAGATTACAGGTCTGAAAAGTTTACCAATCAAAGAAACAGATCGCCTGATGGCTTTGAAAACAGAGCTTGAAAAATGTGGAGCTGAAGTTCATATCATAAATAATGAGGCTTTGGAACTTATCCCGGGCACGGAGTTTTCTACTAAAGATTTCAATTTTGAAACCTATGGAGATCATCGAATGGCTTTATGTTTAGCACCATTGGCTCTAAAATCTCATTCGGTTACTGTCGATAATCCGGCGGTGGTAAATAAATCTTATAAATCTTATTGGGAAGATTTGAAAAGTATGTTATTTGATATACATTCGTTTTAACACAAAAGTATAAGATATTGAATTTCAGTGACGTACTTACTGTAACCCTTACCCTTTTTGCTGTAATCGATATTTTGGGTTCTATTCCTATTATTATTGGGTTGAAATCTAAAATGGGACATATACAGTCCGGAAAAGCAACATTTGTAGCCGGGGTAATTATGGTTTTATTCCTCTTTGTAGGAGAGCGTATCCTAGCTTTGATTGGAATCGATGTAGCATCCTTTGCTTTAGCCGGAGCCTTTATTATTTTCCTTTTGGCTCTAGAGATGATTCTGAATATTGAGCTCTTTAAATCAGATAAAGGCGATACTTCCGGAAGTATTGTTCCGATAGCTTTTCCCATAATTGCCGGTTCGGGAACCCTTACAACATTAATATCTTTACGTTCAACTTATTCTATTAACGATATTGTGGTCGGTGTGGCAGTTAATTTGTTGTTTGTATATCTTGTTTTGAAATCTACAGGTAAAATTGAGCGTGTATTGGGTAAAGGTGGTATTAACGTACTGCGTCGTGTGTTTGGGATTATTCTTTTAGCCATTGCAATCAAGTTGACGAAACTGCATATTGCTTTTTAGTTTTTCCATTTTATGTAGAGGCTGAGTTCTAATTTAGAATTATTGTCAATTTGTTCGTTTCCTGTTCCAATTACTTCTCGATCGGCATAACTAAGCTGAGTAAGCTGAATGCCCAATTTCGTAGCTCTATTAAGTTTTCTTTGATAAGAAAGACTACTTGTAATTCCCTTTCCATGTAAGAATCTGGAATTGTAGCTTCCATAAAAATAAGGTGCTTGCCAGAAGATGGATTCACTTTGTGTATTAAATACGCAGTAAGAAATATTGATTTTATCTAATTCGCTATTACTTGTCCGGTAGAAATTGGATTGCAAACTGGTGTTGATTTGCCCGGACTCATCGATGTAATTTCCTTTTGCAGTGAATTTTAAATTTGATGTGAAATGCTCTAAATAATAGAGTTTGAATTTGTTTAATTCTTCGGAATCTGAAAGGATTTTGTTTTGAAATTGAAGTACAAATTTTCGCTTGTCTGTACTTCTTGAAATTTCACTGTAAATTTTTCTTCCGTACGAGAAATGAGGTTTTTCATTATTAATAAATTTGACCCCAAATGGTCAAAAGTGGCTCTAAACTACCATTTTTTGTTAAAATTATGCTGAAAACACCACAAAAAACCATTTTCGTAACCATTACTAAAACTGCTGTAATCCGATTTGTATTCATTTAAAATAGAGTCATTTCTGCTTCTAAATTGTAAGCCAACTGAAAGGGTCTGTTTTGCAGTTTGAAAATGGAAGCAATTTTGCTGTCGTGAATACCAAATTCACTATTCAAAATATTGACTTGAGAGTAAAACGTGGATGTGTCAAATTCTTCAAGAATGCATGGATTGAAATGGGTTTTGAGTAAATTTTTAGTGTTTTGTGCGTGTGCACAAAAACTCATCAACACCAATGTGACTTGTATTAATTTTATCATTTTATTATTAGAATCAATGTACTATTAAATTATTCTCTATTTATTGGGAGATAGCAGAGCATAGGGGACTGTCACAAAGTGACGGAGTTTTACAATAGAATATCAAACTTACGTAAAATAAAGATATCTTAATTATTATATAAATTATCATTTAAACCCGATCCTTTCGGAGGGGTGTTAGCATGCCTTTGAAAAAAATAAGTTAAATTTTTAACAGCAAATTAACTGCAGTTATTATGTTAGGATGTTTTATAGAATAATAGGTCTTTTTCCCTTCACGTTCTGAATTGAGTACGCCCCTGTTTTTTAGTGTGTTAAGCTGATGCGATGCGATTGCTTGTTTAATGTCTAATGCGTTAAAAATTTCTGTAACATTCATTTGCCCTGAGTTTGCTAGTAGCTCTACAATACTTATTCGTATTGGGTGTGCAATTGCTTTAAGCATTTCAGCAGCGATTTTATTTTTTTGACTTTTGTTCATGAGTTTCTTATTGATTAAGCAGGCATCTTATTCATAGACAATATATGTGAATAATTTTAAAGGACAACCGTTTGGTTGTCTAATTGTGTGTGTTTATTTAAGATGTCTAAGTGTTGAAAAACAGTGCTTAAATATTAGGATTTCTGTACGTACTGCTTACTCTTGTTAATCCCTTGAGACGAATTATGTTTTTTTTATCTTTTTTCATGTGTACTCGGTATTACAACTTATTCATTTACAACACATGTAATAATTTAACATGACAACTATTTAATTGTCTAATTATTTGTAATTATTTCAGATATTTAGCTATTGGAAAAACAGGAACTAAATATCAAGATTGCTGAGCGTATTGTTCATTATCGTAAATCGCTTGATTTATCTCAAGAGGATTTGGGTGCTCTCTTAGATGTGAGTAAACAGAATATTCAGATGATAGAAAGTGGTAAACGTAATCCGGGGACATTTCTGTTACGTAAAATCGCTAAGGCACTTGGTGTTACTTTATCCGAATTGTTGGAGGGTATTTAGTGTTTATTGACAATGAAGCCTTATTTAGAAATTCCATTGTAGTCGGGTAAAGATTGTTTGATTGATGTCTTCAAGTTTCTCGGTAATTTTCATCCACATATTTTGACTACTGACCATCAGATCCATGGACTCAGAAACCGAGTAGGAGATTTGAGGGTTTACAAAAACAAAATTAAGATCGCCGTCGTGAATAATTGAAGCTCCTATTTGAACTAAAGGATGGATGGGGTAATTAATCTGATACAAGAAATTGTATTCAAAAGGCATCGGGTTTTTGGCTGAAATTTCCATTGTGTAAATACCGATAGGATTAAAATCTTCAGCCTGACTTCTGTACAGACAACCTGCGGTGATGTAAATTCCATTTTTAAAATTGTAATCAAGGCTCATACTTCCAACGAAAGAACGCTCCTCGTTTTTGGTATTGCTGAAATGAGCGAATTCTCCTTTAAATCCGGCATCTTTAATTTGTCCGGCCCAGCCTAAGCCCAAGGTGTAATCGTTGTAGTATTTAGCCAAGAGCATCTGAAAATCGTAATTGAAAAGATTGAATTTGTAAAGTCCGGCTAAGATGTTTTTGTTCAGAGCAATTTCTATTGAGTTATTTAGGTGTGAGTAGTATTGAACTCGAATAGCATCTGCTCCGGGTTTTTCAATGTAGTCGAAATCAAAGAAGTTGGTTTGGTTAAAGAGATCGTGAGAATTCCAATAGTTTTGTATTCCCCAGTTAATTCGTTGTCTACCTATGCGAACATTCCAACCTTCTTTTTCCCATTGTGCATAAAGCCGGTCTATTTGATGGTGCAGACCCACTTTATCTTTGCGTATGGAAGT
>JANXFM010000136.1 GCA_024959975.1 Flavobacteriales bacterium | reverse complement strand
TTTAGCATATTCCAGAACTCTTTGGATTTGTAATTTGCTAAAGTGTAATCATCTACCACATAAGAAGGACTTAATTTAGTAACATCTTCCTTTGTGTAAGGTCTTGTTGTTTGGCTCCAACGTTCTGATTTCCAAAAATCACTTAAAGTTTTAATTTCTTTTCCCATTTCTAAATGTTTATAAGGTTAATAAATTTGACATCGCCAAAGTGTATAAATAATTTAATAAATCAATACGTAGATGTATGTATTTTAAATATTAGGTATATGTCTATTTGTAATAAGTTGTTAATGTGGGTTTTAGTGTATAAATTTTTTGTGGTGATTTATTTGTTTTAAGCTTTTGTTATTCTATTTGGAGCCTTAGGAGTTGATGATTAGGAGAGGTATTATAATAAAAAAACCGGCATCGCCAGTTTTTTTATTCAATAGTAAATTTAGTTGTAATTTTTTTAGATCATGTAAAGTGTACACATTCTCGTAATTTGATCTGTCTGGAAATTGATTTTTTTGTAGATAGATTAGACAGATTTTAGTTCCTGAATGGTTACTTCCGGTTTGTCTGATTTAAATACAAAACTTCCGGCAACAAGAACATCAGCTCCGGCATCTATAAGAGCTTTTGCATTGTGGATATTTACTCCACCATCAATTTCAATTAATGTAGAAGCTCCTTTTTTGTTAATGAGTTCTTTTAGTTGTTTTACTTTGTCGTACGTATTTTCAATAAATGATTGCCCACCAAAACCAGGATTTACAGACATGATGCACACAAGGTCTATGTCGTTGATAATATCTTCTAACAGGTGAACAGGTGTGTGTGGATTTAAAGCGACTCCAGCTTTCATGTCTTCAGCTTTTATAGCCTGAAGTGTTCTGTGTAAGTGCGTGCAAGCTTCGTAGTGTACGGTTAGAATGTCTGCACCAATTTTTTTGAATGTACCGATGTATTGGTCTGGGTTTACAATCATCAGGTGAACATCTAAAGGTTTTTTAGCATGCTTTTTCATTGCAGAAATTACAGGCATCCCAAAAGAAATGTTAGGGACAAAAACTCCATCCATAACATCGATGTGAAACCAATCAGCTTCAGATTTGTTAATCATTTCGAAGTCGCGCTGGATGTTTGCAAAGTCGGCTGCTAAAACGGAAGGAGCAATTAAATGTGACATATTTTCTATTTATAAAAAAAGAAGGCGCAAGCCTTCTTATCCTAAGTATGTTTTCAAAATTTTACTTCTTGAAGCGTGTTTGAGTCTTCGAATGGCTTTTTCTTTTATCTGACGAACTCTTTCTCTGGTCAGGTCAAAACGTTCACCAATTTCTTCAAGCGTTAATGATTGCTTGTTTTCTAAACCAAAGTAAAGTCTGACAACATCAGCTTCTCTAGGTGTAAGTGTTTCCAAAGCTCTTTCAATTTCTATGCTAAGAGAAGCGTTAAGTAATTCTCTATCCGGGTTAGGACTTTCACCAGAACGCAATACGTCGTACAGGTTAGAGTCTTCTCCTTCAACCAATGGGGCATCCATTGATACGTGACGTCCTGAATTTCTTTGTGATTCCTTCACGTCAGACTCACTCATATCAAGGAAAGTTGCAATTTCAGAAGCTGAAGGTGCACGTTCTTCTTCCTGTTCAATAGAAGCGTAAGCCTTATTAATTTTATTAATAGATCCAATTTTGTTTAATGGAAGACGGACAATACGCGATTGTTCGGCCAATGCTTGAAGTATAGATTGACGGATCCACCATACAGCATAAGAGATGAATTTAAATCCACGAGTTTCATCAAAACGTTGTGCAGCTTTAATTAAACCTAAATTACCTTCATTAATTAAATCGGGTAATGAAAGACCTTGATTTTGGTATTGTTTAGCAACCGATACAACAAAACGAAGGTTAGCTTTAGTTAATTTTTCTAAAGCAATCTGATCTCCTTCTCGAATACGTTGAGCTAATTCAACTTCTTCTTCGGCGGTAATTAGATCTACCTTACCTATTTCTTGTAGGTATTTATCAAGTGATGCAGTTTCACGATTGGTTACCTGCTTGGTAATCTTAAGTTGGCGCATATGCGACGATTTAAATTAATTTGATACAAGCTATTATACGAGTAGAGAGTATTAAGGGTTACATTTATTGTAAACTATTTTTTATTTTCTTTAAAATAAGGGCTGTAAATTCATTGTTGTTTGCTCCGGGGATGATGATTTGAGCTGTTTGTTTATTTGGATAGATGAAGGTTTTAAACATAGGTTTTACCGATTTATTATATTGTTTTATTATATTTTCTTTTGACCTCCCACGTTCAGTCATGTCTCGTTTAATTCTACGTTCCAGACAAGTTTTTTGATCCAGGTCGAGGTAAATTGTAATATCATATAACTTATGCAAGTTGGTTTGATACAATATTAAGGTGCCTTCAACAATAATAATTTTTTTTGGATGAATCTGTACCTTATTATTTAAACGGCAATGTGTGTTAAAGTCGTAAATGGGTTGCAGAATGTTTTTACCTTCTTTTAATGCGATTAGTTGTTGTTGTAGTAAATCGAGATCTAGTGCGTCAGGGTGGTCGAAGTTTTGAGAAGCTCTTTCTTCAGAAGTTAAATGACTTAAATCTTTATAGTAAGAATCCTGACTAATAAGTAAAACATGTTCCTTGGGAAGTGAAGAAATTAGCTTTTTGGAAAAGGTGGTTTTTCCAGACCCACTAGCGCCGGTAATACCGATGATGATTGTTTCCGAATACATTATCTAAAAATAAAAAATCCCCCGATTTCTCGGGGGATTTGTATGAAAAATAAATAGAAATTATTCTACTGGTTTAGCTTCAGGTTTTGGTAATAAAACTTTTCTAGAAAATTTCATCTTACCTGTTTTAGCATCAATATCAATAATCTTCACCTTTACAGGATCGTCAACTTTTAATACATCTTCAACATTGTTGATGCGTTTGTGGTCGATTTCTGAAATGTGTAATAAACCATCTTTACCCGGAGCAATTTCAACAAATGCACCATAAGCTTGTATGTTTTTTACACGACCATCGTACTCTTCACCTACAGTAGGCATAAATGCGATTTCTTTAATTTTAGCAATCGCAGCATCCATGCCTTCTTTGTTCGTACCTAAGATCTCAACTTTACCGAGTCCGTCAATTTCTTCGATGGTAATTGTTGTATCTGTATCCAATTGTAGTTTTTGAATAATTTTACCACCTGGTCCGATAATACCACCAATACAATCTTTGGCAACCTGAAGGATCTCAATTCTTGGAGCATGAGGTTTAAGGTCAGTTCTTGGTGTGTCAATCGTTTTAAGAATTTCTCCTAAGATGTGCATTCTACCACCTTTAGATTGTTCTAAGGCTTGTGTTAGGATATCGTAAGACAATCCTTTCACTTTAATGTCCATTTGACAGGCTGTAATACCTTTTTCAGTACCTGTAACCTTAAAGTCCATATCACCTAAGTGATCTTCATCACCTAAGATGTCAGAAAGAACAGCAAATTTACCTGTTTCCTCATCTGTAATTAATCCCATAGCAATACCTGAAACTGGTCTGGTCATTTGTACACCGGCATCCATAAGAGCAAGTGTACCCGCACAAACTGTTGCCATAGAAGAAGAACCATTCGATTCTAAAATTTCTGAAACGATACGGATTGTGTATGGGTTCTCTTCAGGAATCATTCCTTTGAGAGCTCTTTGAGCTAGGTTACCATGACCAATTTCTCTACGGCTTACTCCACGAATCGGGCGAGCCTCTCCGGTAGAGAATGGAGGGAAATTGTAGTGTAAGTAGAATTTCTCTGATCCCTGGAAAGTCACATTGTCAATTCTGTTTACATCTAATGCCGTACCTAAAGTAACTGTAGACAAAGATTGTGTTTCACCACGAGTAAATAGGGCAGAACCATGAACGCTTGGTAAATAGTCAATTTCACTCCAGATAGGGCGAATGTCTGTAGTAGCTCTACCATCTAGACGAATACCTTCGTTAAGAACAGCATCCCTTACAGCATCTTTTTCTACTTGGTGAATGTATTTTCCTAATAGGAAAGCTTTTTCCTGACGATCTTCTTCACTTAAGGTTTCAAGGAAAGTTTCTTTAATTTCGCCAAAAGCTTCTTTACGAGCATGTTTGTCCGGGTTACCACTTTTGGCAACAGCATAAGACTTGTCGTAACAAGCTTCTTTCACTTGAGCTAATAGATCTAGATCATCAGCTTCTTCGTGACAGTATTCTCTTTTTGCACCCACTTTAAAAGCTTTTGCTAATTCAAGCTGTGCAGTACATTGAACTTTTATCGCTTCGTGAGCTACTTTGATCGCTTCGATCATTTCAGCTTCACTAACTTCATCCATTTCACCCTCTACCATGGCAACGCTATCCATAGATGCACCAACCATAAGGTCGATGTCTGCAGCTTCTAATTGCTCCGGGTTAGGGTTTACGATGTATTGTCCGTCAACACGTGCAACACGTACTTCAGAAATAGGTCCTTCGAAAGGAATATCAGAGAGTGATAAACAAGCCGAAGCAGCTAAACCTGCAAGTGCATCAGGCATACAGTTTTTATCGTAAGACATCAATTGAATCATCAATTGAGTTTCTGCGTGATAATCAGAAGGGAATAGTGGACGTAAAACGCGGTCAACTAAACGCATAACTAAAATTTCCTGGTCTGAAGGACGAGCCTCTCTTTTCAAGAAACCACCTGGGTAACGACCGTCGGCAGCAAATTTTTCGCGATAATCAACAGTTAAAGGAAGGAAATTAACTCCTTCTTTAGCGCCTTTACTGGAAACCACTGTTGCAAGTAGCATGGTTTCACCCATACGTACAACTACAGATCCGTCAGCTTGTTTCGCTAAGCGACCTGTTTCGATCTCGATTGTTCTTCCATCGCCTAAGTCGATGGTTTGTTTAAGTCCTTGTGGGATCATAATACAATATTTATTAGCGCTTTTAACAATCAGGCTTGGGTTTACTTTAAGGGTTTACACCTATGGATTTTATAAGAATTGGTTAAATTTTTTGAAAAATTCTGATTGCCAAAAGCGATCTTATAAAAACCAAAAAAGGCAATGCTATGATTGCCTTTTAAGAGTGTTTGGAAAGATTATTTTCTTAATCCAAGTTCTTTTACGATACTTCTGTAACGCATAATGTCAATTTTAATTAAGTAGTTAAGAAGTTTTCTTCTTTTACTTACTAAAGCGACAAGTGAACGTTGAGTTCCGTAATCTTTTTTATTGTTTTTTAAGTGCTCAGTTAAGTGAGCGATACGGAATGTAAAAAGTGCAATTTGTCCTTCTGGAGACCCTGTGTCTTTTTCGCTTTTTCCGTGAGTTTTGAAAAACTCTTGTTTCTTTTCAGATGTAAGGTACATGCCTAAATTGATTTAATGTTAGTTATGTATGTAAAAAAATGAGCTGCAAAGATAATCTTTTATTCGGATTTTATTCTGCTACAGCGTAATAAGTCATTTTCAAGAATTGCCCTACTTTTTCTTTTAGATTTTTGCGTTCTACGATAAAATCTAAGAAGCCATGTTCTTTAACAAATTCGGAGGTTTGGAAGCCTTCAGGTAAATCTTTACCTATGGTTTCTTTTACTACACGAGGTCCTGCAAATCCAATTAGTGCTCCAGGCTCAGCAATGTTAATATCACCAAGCATAGCAAAAGAGGCCGTAATCCCACCTGTAGTTGGGTCTGTAAGCATCGATACGTAGGGGACTCCTTTTTCTGCTAATTGAGAAAGTCTTGCTGATGTTTTAGCCATTTGCATTAAAGAAAATGCTGCTTCCATCATTCGTGCACCTCCCGATTTAGAAATCATCATAAATGGAATTTCATTGTCGATAGAGTACTTAATAGCGCGAGCAATTTTTTCACCAACTACAGAACCCATAGAACCTCCAATAAAGTTGAAGTTCATGCAGGCGATTGTGATATCCATATCGTTAAGCTTCCCGTAACCGGTAGTAACAGCATCTTTGATGCCTGTTTTCTTTTTCGTTGCTTCTAAACGATCTGTATATTTTTTGGTGTCTTCAAATTCTAATGGGTCGCTGGATGTCATATTTGCATCGAGCTCTGTGAATTTGTTATCGTCAAATAGAATACTGAAATACTCATTTGAGTTAACGCGTTCGTGGTGGTTGCAATTGTGGCATACCCATAAATTTCCCTGATGCTCGTCTGTAGAGACGACCACCTTACACTTAGGACATTTGTACCAAAGACCTTCAGGGATTTCCTTTTTGTCTTTGGTTTCTGTAATTACTTTTTTGTTTTTTCTTTTAAACCAAACCATATACCTGATTTAATGTGTTTACATTATTCAAGTCCTCAAAAGAGCGTTTTAAACGTGACTTGAATGTAAGTTCTCCCGCACGCATATATTTACGTGGGTCATAATGTTTTTTGTTGGGCTTATCCTTTCCTTCGGGGTTACCAATTTGACACATGATATAGTCTTTTTGTTCAAGGATGTAATCCCTAACGCCTTCAGTAAAAGCGTACTGCAAGTCTGTATCGATGTTCATTTTCACTACGCCATAAGAAACAGCCTCTCTAATTTCTTCTAATGTAGAACCAGAACCTCCATGAAACACGAAATCTACTGGTTTTTCTCCAGAAATATTGAATTTTTTTCGAATAAATTCCTGAGAGTTTTTTAAGATGATCGGAGTAAGTTGTACGTTACCCGGTTTGTAAACGCCATGTACATTTCCGAAAGAAGCGGCAATTGTAAATCTGTTTGATATTTTTTTTAACTCTGCATAAGCAAAAGCAACTTCTTCAGGTTGTGTATAAAGATCTGCATTATCAACATCGCTATTGTCAATACCATCTTCTTCACCACCTGTAACACCTAATTCAATTTCAAGTGTCATTCCTATTTTACTCATTCTCTTAAGGTAGTCTTTACAGATATCAATATTTTCATTGATAGGTTCTGCCGAAAGGTCGATCATATGAGATGAGAAAAGGGGCTTACCATGTAGCTTAAAGTATTTTTCACCGGCATCAATTAAACCATCAATCCATGTTAGCCACGATTTTTGGCAGTGATCTGTATGAAGAATTACAGTTGCACCATAAAGTTCAGCCATTTGGTGTACGTGCATTGCACCGGAAATACATCCGTTTATTGCAGATTGTTCATTCTTGTTACTCAGGGATTTACCCGAAAAGAATTGTCCACCACCACGTGAAAATTGAATAATGGCCGGAGAGTTAAGCTCCGAAGCAGTTTCGATAACTGCATTTATTGTAGAATTTGAAGAAACATTAACTGCCGGGAGGGCAAAATTATTTTTTTTAGCATATTGAAAAATTTCTTGAACCTGGTTGCCATAAGCAACACCTGCACTGAATTTTTTGTTCATTTGTGATTTAATTTATAAGATTTATAGGTGCAAATTTAATCAATTATTTATGAGGGTGGGAGAATTTTTTTTTTAAAAAGGATAACCTAGGCCAATGTTTAATTGAGAATCATTAATTTTCACTTTTTCCCATTGCCATGGTTTGCTTTCGTATGGCTCGCGAACAGCGAAGCCCAGATCACTACGTAAGATGAAATATTTGAAGTCGTAGCGCAAGCCAAAACCTACATCTACGGCAATTTCATCTAAAAATCGATCCCACTTAAAATTAGCAGCTTCATTTTCGCTATTGTTGGCACTAATTTCCCAGATGTTTCCTGCATCCATGAATATAGCTCCTTTAAGTTTTTTGATCAGGTTGAATCGATATTCTATACTTGTTATGAGTTTTATTCCACCGGTGTAAAGTCGCCTTTCTGTAGTGCTTAGTGTTCCCGGGGGTCTTTTAAATGCTTGCCAACCTCTTAAATCGTTGGCGCCACCTGCAATAAATTTTTTGTGAAAAGGTGCCTGCTCGGTATTTCCATAGGCATAAATTATTCCTCCCATAGTTCTTAGTGCAAGGCTGTTTTTTTTATCAATTTCCCAATAATACCTGTAGTCTAAACTTGTTTTAATGTATTGAGTGAATATAATCCCATCCTTCTTATTTTCTCTATCCCATAAACTTAAGACGTAAGTAGGGCTTCCATCTTCTTGAAGGATTGGATTCCCTTCATCATCTTTTAGTTGATTGAAATTGAAGGCTTCTGCTAAATGTCTTAAAATGCTACCCGATGACTCTATGTGTATTCTAAAGAAACTATGGTTTTTTAGTTTGTTAATATTTTGATTGTTAAAGCTGAGCGTATAAGAGCTTGTTGGAATCAAATGACTGGAATAATTTTTGGCTATCAGGTATTCCGAAATATTGCTCAAATCAGCAGAATCTCCTTGAAAGTTGACATAACTAAGGTTAAAAAGAGATAGCTTATGTTGGTAGTTTTGTCTTGTTTTCCATTGATAAGTGTAACTGCCTGTAACACTATTTCTGGTAAATTCCGGGCGCTGTTGTTTTGTTGCAGAAGCTGTCAAAACAGTTTTTGTTCTTGAATTTTTATTTAGAATCCGATTTAATTTTAAAGGACTTATTAAGCTGGGAATGGTAAGATTCATAATAAATCCATTTTCCCCTGTGTTGATGAAATTCTTAGAGCCTTTAAATGTTAATTGCAAATGTTCGGCCCCTTTAAAAATGTTGTAATGACTTAAAGAAGCAGATCCTGAAATACCGTCATTTAGTTCGGGGTTATTTGTTGCCTCAACTTCAACGGTATAAGCTATTTTTTTACCGGGTGTTAAATAAATATCGGCAATTAAAACATCGTCATGTTGGTTGGGATTAATAGGGGAGAATTCAAATGATATTTTTTTAAAGTTTTTTAATTCTGATAATGCCTGGTAGCTTTTGTCTACAAAGTTTTTGTTGTATGGAATTCCCGGTTTTAATAGAATTTTTTCAGCAAGCCTTTTTAGATTGAAGGGTGGTTTGTTTGTGCTGTAAATAAAATTTATTCCTTGTAAAATTGTAGTGTCGTTAACCGTCTTAGAATTTTTAGTTTCTAGATGAACATTCACAAGTCCTATGATACCAGATTTATGGTCTTTCTGAATAATTGTACCCTTTTCGTTTTTTTTGAAGGGTTTAACAACTAGATCTAAATTGACTTCTTTTTTTATTTGATTTGTATCGGCAAGGAAATAAATGAATTCTTTATTGAATTGATAGTAGCCTTGGTTTTGCAGTTGAGATGCTATGCGTGAACGTTCGTTTTCCAGGTTTTTGAAGTTATATGTTTCCCCCTTTTTTATCTGAGTCTTATCCAAGAGTTTCTGGATGCTTTTATTTAAATCACTGTCGTCTTTTTGATTAATTTTAACTTCATTAATCTTGTATGCTGTTCCACTATTAATGGAATAAACAGCTTTTGCTTTATGTTTCTTTGTATGAACATCGAAGGAAACACTTGCATCAAAATACCCTTTGTTTTTATAGTAAAGTTTAACTTGTGTAGCTGACTTTCGAGCCAAACGATGGTTTAATATAACTGGTGGTTCACCTATTTTTTTGAAGATATTATTTTCGTTTTTCTCGGAAGTAATATTGTAGATGTTTAGGTAAATAGGGATAAATCCTAAGATTTTTTTGTTGGGTTTTTGTTTAAGCAGTGCGTAGAGTTCTTTGTTTCTTACTTTATGCCCATCTTGCACAATTCTATTTTTAGTAAGTAAGTGTTTTTTTTCACCCAGATGTTTATTTGTAGTACAATTGCTGAAACAAATTGCAATGCAAACCAAAAAAGATAAGAGTCTAATATTTAGCGTGGCTTTCAATCGATATTTTTTACAAATGTATCACAATGTTTCTTTGAAAGCTGAAAGTTAAAAATTGAAAGTTAAATCCCGATAGCTATCTAGATAAAATTTGAAAATGAATTCATTATTGATTCTTCATTTTTCTCCTGTCTCCTGAATTCTGACTTCTGAATTCTTTTTTTAACCTTTGCATTTATGTTGAGTAAAAGTCAAATCAAGAAATTAAGAAGTCTTCAGCGAAAGAAAGAACGTAAGAATACGGGGCTTTTTGTTGTTGAGGGGAAGAAGATCGTTGAGGAGATTCTTGAGTCGTCTAAAGGTTGGAATGAGTTGTATGCAACTTCAACTTGGTTTGATGAGCACCCCAATTATGTTGGGCTTGACAAGAGTTTCGAGATGAGCGAAAAAGACTTAGCTCAGGTTTCTACGCTGAAAACACCTAATGAAGTATTGTTGGTGTTGAAGCAAAATGACAGACAAGAGTTTGCTGAAGTGAAATCTGAGAAAGTAATCTTAGCACTTGATGGCGTAAAAGACCCCGGAAATATGGGTACCATCATTCGTCTTGCTGACTGGTTTGGTGTAAAACAGATTCTATGCACATCAGATAGTGTTGACCAATACAATCCTAAGACCGTACAGTCAGCGATGGGGTCAATCAATAGCGTGCAACTTCATTATGGAGATTTGGCACAAATGCTTACTGACCTAGGCACACATCAAATTTATGCTTGCGATCTGGATGGAGAATCTATTTATAAAACTGATTTTGCTGAAAGATCAATTCTATTAATGGGGAGTGAGTCTCATGGAATTTCAGATGAAATTCTTGATTTGGCAAATCAAAAAATAACCATCCCATCCTTCTCAAATTCTGGGATTGATTCTTTGAATGTCGCAACTGCTACTGCCATTGTGCTTTCTGGTTTTCGTTCGAAGTAGAACCACCCCGCCCTCCGGGCACCCCTCCTTAATAAGGGGGTCACTCAGCTATCAGCCTTCAGTTTGTCAACTCATCACTGTTCACTAATTTACCTTATCTTTGCATCGCTTTGGTGGTACAACCTTTCAGGTTGAGCCTTAAAAGGGAATCGGGTTTAAATCCTGAACTGTTCCCGCAGCTGTAAGCTCTGTAAGAGTCTTGTCATTCAAAAGGTCACTGTTTTTTACGGGAAGATCGACAAGGTAGAGTAAGTCAGAAGACCTGCCTAGGTGTAAAGGAATCACAACTTTCGGTGAAAAGGTGATGTGAAACGCTAACGCATTTCTATGCTTTTTTGCCTGTGTAAATGAATTTATGAATAAGTGGATATTCATAGGGCTTAGTCTTTTGACTTCTTTGTTATTTGCTCAGGAGAAGGACTCTTTAAAGAGTGTTGATATCCCTGTGCTTAAAGAAATTATCTTGTTTGAGGATAAGTTGCAACGTTGGGCTGTAGGTTCTTCGGTATTGACTTTAGATTCGGTATTAGAGAAAAATAGTTATTCTGATATTGCCTCATTATTGTCGGGTTCTTCGCATATTCGAATTAGATCTTATGGTGCCGGAGGGTTGGCAAGTTCCTCTATCCGTGGTGCTGGAGCTTCTCACACTCAAATTCTTTGGAATGGAATTGTCCTGAATCAGTTAACCACCGGACAACAAGACCTGTCTTTGATTCCTGTTTTTTTTATTGATGAACTAGATGTACAATCGGGAGGTTTAAGTTCTTTATTGGGAGAAGGTGCTGTAGGAGGTTCTATTCATTTACAAAGTACATCGCTGTACGATCAAGGGGTTAAAGCTCATGTTCAGGTTACTGTTGGTAGTTTCGGGCAGCAGATGTATGGATTAAAAACACAGATATCGAATTCGAAAAGGGCTTTTGATGTACGACTTTTTAGCAATGCTGCTGAGAATAATTACACTTTTAAAGACCCCTATTTACAGGGCGAAAAAAGAGAAGTAGAGCATGCTTCATTTTTAAGCAGAGGTATTCAGACTTCCTACGCTTATCGATTAAATAAATACTGGAATACAAACATTCGCTATTGGCATCAGGAAACAGATCGGGAGCTTGCGCCAAGCATATCTGAAGCTTTTTCTGTGGCAGAGCAGCAAGATGAATCTGATATTCTACTATTTCAAATACACCATCAAAAAGAGAATTTAGTATGGAATAGTCAGATTGCTTATCAACATGCTAATTTGATTTACGAGGATTCTCTGAGAGATGTGTTTTCTGAGCACAGGAGCTATCGTTACAAATTGAGTCAGGATTTACAATGGCGATTTAGCGATCATCAGGTTTTAAGGTTGGAGAATAGTATTCAATTGGATACAGTGAAGAGTACGAATTTAGATGTTCTCGGGAATAATGAAATTCGATTTGCAAGCGGAATAAATTACCGGAATTGGGTAAGTGATAAACTTTTATTTGTCCTAGGAGCACGACAGGAAGTGATTAATAATGACTTGAGCCCATTTTTGCCAAGTATAGCTTTTAAAGTGAAGCCGGATGAAAATTGGAATCTGGAATGGAGTTGGTCCCGTTCGTACAAAAGACCCACATGGAATGATAAGTATTGGCGTCCCGGTGGAAACCCGGATTTGCAGGATGAGATCGGTTGGATGACCAATCTTAGAATGGGAATGGATTTCTCCAATGGAAATGTAAAAAAGAACATCGGTGTTTCCTGGTATTTCGGTCGAATAAATGATTGGATAATTTGGTTGCCAAGTACAGTAGGAACGTATTGGACTCCGGAAAATATTGCATTGGTAGAACAGAAAGGAGTAGAGTTAGAGACCGTATTGGAATTTGAAAATTCATTGGGCATTTTTCGTTATGATAACACGTTTTCCTGTCAATTGGCCAACGATTTAAATGCAAAAAAATCTGGAGATCGCGGCTTTAAGCAGCTTGTTTAC
>JANXFM010000122.1 GCA_024959975.1 Flavobacteriales bacterium | reverse complement strand
TGAAACTTTGATAGATAAAGTGGTTGATAAAATTGCTCTACCTGAAGGCATAGGTGATGCACCACTTTACGAACCACACAAGAGAAAGAAGAAACCCAATAATAATAATAATAATAATAACAAGAAACGCTTCAATTCCAAATATAAAGGCAAACCTAAGTTTAAGAAGAAGCCAAATTCCGGCAATAAAAGTGCCTAAAGTACTTGAAGTGCCTAAAGTTATAAGTTCAATATTTTAGTTGCTCAAGGCATTTTACAGACTCCAAATATTTTCAACTTTATGAGCTTTAAGTGCTTATAAGTTACTCTAACAAGTGAATTCCATCTTTTTTAATGGCAATCATTTTATCTTTATAGAGATTACCAATTGCTTTTTTAAAGACTTTTTTACTCATTTCTAATTCTTCGTAAATAGCCTCGGGAGCGGATTTGTCGTGTAGTGGTAAAAATCCGGCAGCGTCGTGTAGTGCTTCAATAATTAGCGATCGTGCATCTTTTACTTCAGCCATTCCTTCTTTTTTTAGGGTAATATCAATTTTTTTATCACTTTCTCGGATGGCTTTTACATAGCCTTTGGTTTTTTGGCCCTCATTAAGGTTTTGGAAAACCTCATTATGAAAAATTAAGCCCCAAAATTTATTGTTGATGATAACTCGAACCCCCAAGTCAGTTTCATCGCAAATTAACAAATCCACTTCCTGACCAATTTCTAAATCTTCGGCCTCGTTTTGTAGATGTCTGTGAACCTTTGCAGTAGCAGCAATTCTGTCTGTTTGCTCATCTAGATAGGCGTAAACCAAATAGTATCCATCGTTTACCATTAATGAACGCTGTTGTGAAACGGGAACAAAAAGATCTTTTGGTAGGCCCCAGTCAAGGAATGCACCATACGATTCCACCTTGTTTACCGTTAAGTAAGCGAATTCACCTATACGGATGTACGGATCTAAACGTGTGGCAATAATACGATCTTCAGAATCTCTGTAAATGAATACGTCTATAAAATCACCTACATCAATTCCTTTAGGTACATAGCGTTTGGGTAATAGAATACCGTCGTGTTCTCTGTTTTCAGTGTCTAAGAAAAGCCCAATTTCAGTGCTTCTTAAAACTTCTAAGTTGATGTTTTTTCCTATGATGCTCATCTTGTGAAAATCCATTCTTTATTGTTAGACAGACTTTCACTGAAAGCATATCCACCTAGATTAAAATTCTTTATTTCTTCCACATTTTTAATGCGGTTTTGAATGATGAATCGCGTCATCATTCCACGTGCTTTTTTAGCATAAAAGCTAATAATTTTAAGGGTGCCATTTTTTTCGTCTTTAAAAACAGGGTTAATGATTTCTGCGTTTAAAACTTTTTTATTTACGGCTTTGAAATATTCATTAGAGGCAAGGTTGATCACATAATCTTTTTCTCTTTTGTTTATTTCTTCGGTAATTTTATTCCCCCAGAATTCGTAGAGGTTTTTCCCACGTATATTTGCAAATTTAGTCCCCATTTCAAGTCTGTAAGCTTGCATCAGGTCTAGTGGGCTTAATAAGCCGTATAAGCCGGACAAAAGACTTAAATGTTCCTGAGCAAAGTTGATATCATCTTCAGATAAAGACTCAGCGTCTAAACCTGTATAAACATCTCCTTTAAAAGCATAAATAGCTGCTTTGGCATTTGTTTCATTAAAAGGTAAACTCCATTTATTAAAGCGTTCTGCATTAAGTTCAGCAATTTTAGAGCTAACCTTCATCAAGTCCTGAATGTCTGTTGATCTTAACTTTTTCAAGTCATTTATTAATAAGGTAGATTCTTTTAGGAATGGCGATAGGGTAGTTTTTGGTACAGCTATTGCTCCATCCATATCTAAAGTCTTTGCAGGTGAAATGAGTAGATGCATTGAATAAAAATTTTAACAAAAGTACGCTTTTTGTGTGTTTATGGTCTGGTTCCTATCTCATCAAAAAAATGATATAATTTCTCAAAGCATTTTGGGGTTAATTTGTGGTTTTAATGTTTTAAGCTGAAAGCTTTTTGAGACACCAAAAGTTATTGTGTACTTATTGGTCAATTGAATGCCATTTACATTTTTGTAAACAGGAATGCCTACGGATGTGTTTACAGAGTAGTTGTTCTTTAAACGATAGGATATTTCTGGTTGTAATTTAAGGTAAGTGCCGCCGGTAAAACCCATGACATTACCTTTGTTTAGTGCTTTATTTCTATGTTGAAGACCTAAAGAAAGTTCTGTGTTAAGTTTCTCTGATGAGCGATGAGTAATTTTAAGGGTGGCATGGTAAAGATTACCATATTTGTAATCGGTACGTTCTGTATTTATACGTTGTGAGAATTCACATGAAAGAAATGCAATCAATGAAAATTTAGATTCAAAGAATCTTTTGGAGACTAAAACAGAGGTGTTCAGTTTGTAGCTTCCGGATGAGGGTTGTATGTCGATAGGTAAAATGATATTTCCATCCATTTGGTCGAACTGTCCTATCGGAAGGGATATTTTCACTATCGGAGCCACATTGATTATGCGTTTTTTATTTGAATACAGATGATATTGAAGTCCTATTACAGCATCTCCAAGCCCATTGGCTTTTCTGTTTACATCAATAAAGTTGTATTGTATTGACTTATCAATAAAGTAACCAAATTCGGTAGAAAGTTTAAGTTTATCTGTTAGTCCGTAATTGAGGTTCAATATTCCAAAATTGAAATGGGTGTTTTTAAGATAATCCCAGTCTGATTTTCGGTTTTCTTCGAAATAAGTGTCGGAATAACTATGTAAAAAGGATGTTGAAACAGTTAAAGAATTTTTTGTTATTCCTAAAGCACCACCATCCGATGAAGGGTTACCTGCTGAACAACATTGAGCTGATGCTTGAAAATTGAAGCAAAGTCCGATAAAAGCGAATAGGAGTATTCGTGTCATAAGTAGCGGGGATGTACTATTGCGTAATTGTAATGGTAATGTTTTTGCTCACTTCTCCTTTGTCGTTTGATACGTTACAGGTAATGATTTTTTCGCCAATACAACATGGTGAAGCGGTGAATTGAACCTCAGAACCTTCATTATTGAGAGAAAACAGATCACCTAAATCGACTTCCCAGATGTAATTTAAGTTTCCACCTGTAGCGAAACACTTGAGTATGGCAGGGTTATCTCCTCCATATGTAATTCGAGTAGAATTTGTTATTAAACTATCGATTACGGGCATTTCAGTTTGAAGATTGTTGTTCGTGCTTTCTTTGTCGCAGCTGTTAAAAAACACTAATCCAATAATTGCGAATACGAATGTCGTTGCCTTCATCTTTAACTGTTTTTGCAAATTTAGGTAATAACATTGATGTTTTAGGTGATATTTTACCAATGTGATATTTATTTTTCAAATTATTAAGTGGCTATTGAGAGTAAATAAGTAGTTTTAGGCTTCAAATTATAATTTATGTCGACAGCAATTTTACGGTTAAAAGACGCGAAAATTTATCAAAAGGATCATTTGGTTCTTAGTAAGGTGAATTTTGAGTTGCAATCCGGAGATTTTATCTATTTGATAGGTAAAACCGGGAGTGGGAAAAGTAGCTTACTAAAGACACTTTATGGCGATTTGTTACTTCAGGAAGGAATCGGAGAGGTTGTCGGTTATGATTTAAATAGTTTAAAAGAAAAAGACATCCCGTTTTTACGAAGAGGCATTGGTGTTGTGTTTCAAGATTTCCAACTGCTTTCCGATCGATCTGTAAAAGATAATTTACTATTTGTTTTAAAAGCCACCGGATGGACCGATAAGGTTAAAGTTGATGCCAGAATAAGTGAAGTTCTAGAGCAGGTTAGTATGCAGCATAAGGATTATAAAATGCCACATGAGCTATCAGGTGGAGAACAACAAAGGATTGCGATTGCTAGGGCTTTATTAAATGAACCGGATTTAATTATTGCAGATGAGCCTACAGGAAATTTAGATCCGGAAACCTCACGTGAAATTATGCAGGTATTAAAAGGAATTCAGCAAAAGGGTAAGGCTATTTTTATGGCTACGCACGATTATTCCATTATTAATGATTTTCCGTCTCAGATGATTCGTTGTACAGAGGGAACAGTTATTCCTGTGGATAGATTAACTGTATAATTTTTTTAGCTTCGTTTTCGCAGTTAAATTTTTTCAAGAGTTTCGTGCGTTTTTCAATTTCACTAGAATAAAATGGAAGTTCTTCTAACTCTTTTATTTTCTTGATCCACTCTTCAGGTTTTTCAACAATATGACAAGCATTTTCCAATCCGGTTTCGTTTACCATTTTTCCGTTAACGATACAGTGCCTTCCTTTGTAGAGCGATTTTAAGAGTTTGAGTTTGATGCCGGTATCTTGTTGCGTGGGTAACACTTGCATTTGTGCATTTTCAATACTATTTTTTAATAGGTTCTTCTCGGGACTTTCAATAATTCTAATGAATTTGTGCTTACTTACTTCTTTTCGAAGATGCTTACTCGGTTTAAATCCGGCTATTACCAGAGGGTAATCTATTTTGCTAAAAACTTTATGCACTAAAAACAGAGCGGCATTTTCGTTTTCTGCTACCGATAAGTTTCCATGGTAAATCGCATATTCTCCAAGCCCTTCTTTACTTGTAATTTTTGTATCCGGGTGGAAGGCTTTTACATATGTACTTTTTCCGCTTGTATTAAAATGTCGATGGTCTTTTAATGAGATGGATAAAATTCCGGTTGCATCTTTTAGCTTCTTTTCGTAGGCTCTTATTTTGAGGTGTTCAGAATACAGATAAAATTTATCGAGTAATTTTTTTTCACCCTTGGAAAGTTCTCCGTAATAATCAGTTTCAATATTATGGGCCCTCACAAATTGTGGTCGTTTTTTTAATTTTGGGTGATTTAAATAATAGCAGGAGTGTAAGCCTTCATAAAGAATTGGTGCGTCAATTTTATTTAAATTCTCCAGAAGTTCTTTTGATTTTCTTGATTTAACAATAAAAGGAGTTTTTGAAAAAAGATACTTCCAATGCATTTTTCGAGGGTAATAATGAACGGAAGAGCATAGTAAATCTAACTCCTTAGCCTCCATTCTTCCATATTGAAAACAGTGTAAATGAATTTTAACACCTAATTCACTTAGTTCTTTTATTTTATAAAAGATATCGATTGCGCCTCCATAATTAGCAGGATAGGGGATGTTAAGGGCTATGATATGTAGGTGTTTATCCTTCAATTTTGTTATAAACTTCTTTTAGTATTTTTTCCTCAGACCCCCAATGTAATTCATCAGCTGCCAGGTTTATATTTGATTTCCATTCAGTGTTTAATTTTTTATTGTTGAGGGCTAGTCGTATTTGTTGGGCTATATGTTTAGGTTCATGATTATCAATGAATAAGCCTATTTTGTATTTGTTAATTATCTTTTCAATTTCGATTACTTTAGTTGCTAAAATCGGAATACCCGCGTGTATATAATCGAATAGCTTATTAGGTAAACTAAATCTATAATTGATGTTTGTGTTTTTATCCAAAGTTAAGCCAAGTTGTGCGTGCTGTGTATATTGCATCATTTCATGATAAGGCATTCTTCCCCTAAAGATAATAGAATTTTCCAGTTTTAACTCCAGAACTCTTTTTTTAAGCTTGGGAATTACATCTCCATTTCCGATGATCATTAGGCAAACATCCTCTAAATATTGCATGGCTTCTACAGCTTCTTCTATACCCCGATCTATATTTATGCCCGCTCCTTGAGTAATAATAATGTCTTTATCTTCGGGAATGTTAAGTTCAGATTTACTTTTTAGTTCTTTAAATTGAAGCTTGTGGGGTATGTTTCGAAGTATTCGTAAATCTTTATTGTATTCTTCTTTGTAGAGTTGTGCAATGGATTGATTTACTGTAAAAATGTATTTCAGTTTTGGAAAGATCCATCGTTCAATCGTCAACCAAACATTTTTTACCAGCGTTTTGTTTTGAATCTCAGGGACACCGGTAAAGTACTCATGTGAGTCGTATACAATAGGTTTACGGCGTATCCTTGCGGCCAGGTAATTCGGCAGTAAAGTGTCTAGATCATTGGCATGAAAAATATCGACTTTCGAAAAAAGGAGTAAAAAGAAGAGTCTTAGATTGTATTCTGCATAGAATAAAAACCCTTTATTGAAAAAGAGTTTTATTCTTTTACACTTGTAGGGTCTGTTAAGTTTTATGCTGTCCGGAAGAATCCTTCCTATGAGTAGGATGTCGTAATCTAAGGCATTTAAACTTTCACAAACTTTCTTTACCCTTTGGTCGGTTGTCAGATCGTTAGTGACAGACATGATTATTCTTTTCTTCTGCAATTTTTTCATCGAAACGAAGATAATAATTCGTGATTAACTTTTTTAGTATTGAAATTAGTATAATAGAAGAGGAAATCTCAAATTTGTGGAAAATAAAAAATTATGGAAACGACAGATGCTAACGGTAATGTTCTTAAGAATGGTGATTCAGTGATCTTTACAAAAACAATGAAGGTGAAGGGAACACAAATCAATCTTAAGAAAGGAACAAAAATTAAAAATATTCGTCTGACAGATGATCCGGAAGAGATTGATGGTAAGGTGGATGGAACTCGTCTCGTTTTAAAAACTTGTTTTGTGAAGAAGAAGTAGTATTGATATAGACAAAATAAAAACCCCAAAGAGAAAATTTTCTCTTTGGGGTTTTTTAATTAATTGCTACAATTTACACAAGAGTTGGCTCTTCTTGTGTTTTATTTATAAAGGTATTGTAGTCAGTTTGATTATCAACTTTACAGAAGATCTCCTTTAGATTAGCATAGCCAACAAAACCATCATCACAGTAGCTTTCTGCTAATTTACACATTGAGTAATATGTTTCTACTCTAGGGCAAATACATTGAAGTACATAACCTAAGTTTGTTAATTCGTCCTGGAAATTTTGCAGTTCGGTTGCCGTGAATTTTGATGTCCAATCGAAATGAGAAGAGCAGTTGTAAGCCAAATATTTTCCAGGGAATTCTTTGTGAATTGCTTCTGCAAATCTACGTGCTTCTTCTATGTTTGGGTTATTAGCTTCTAAACAAAGTACATCAGCATAAGGAGCGTATGCCAGACCTCTTTCTATTGCCATTTCTGTACACAAACTTGTATCTAAGTACTGATAACCTTCATGGGTGCATTTATTTGAAGTTACATACTTTTGATCTTGTGCATCATCAGTATTACACTCAATTAAAGTAGCTGTATTAGAATTTGTACAAGCCACAATAACACTTGGTACCATGCATACATCAGCAGCCAAACGAGCCTGAGTTAATTTGTTAACCATTTTCTTTGTTGACATCAAAACACCAGTTCCGTATTGTTTAGCAAAGGTCGATTGATCACCAAACCAAACTCCTGCTGCACCGGCTTTGATGATTTCCGTCATTAACTTGAAGTTCATTGCTTTGGTTTTGGCAACGATTGGAGTTGAACCACAACCTTCCTGGAAAAGATTGTTAATGCCATTTACCACATTGGATGCATAGGATGCATAATTTTGCAGGTAGTTAGAAGATGGTGTGTTGCTTGTGGTAGAGTAGTTCTCTAAGCAAACAATATCCATACCTGCTTCTACTTGTTGTGTGGCATCTTTTACAGTTGACGCACTCATTCCATAGACTTGATTTTCCTGCTTTAGCATATTCCAGAACTCTTTGGATTTGTAATTTGCTAAAGTGTAATCATCTACCACATAAGAAGGACTTAATTTAGTAACATCTTCCTTTGTGTAAGGTCTTGTTGTTTGGCTC
>JANXFM010000123.1 GCA_024959975.1 Flavobacteriales bacterium | reverse complement strand
CGTTTTATTAACGGTTTCCTAGATCTTTTAACGGTCATGTTTATTTCTAAATTTAGAAAAAAACCCATGCATTTATTTGGTTTGATTGGTGTGATGTTTTTTGCAATTGGTTTTGGTATTGCGGTTTACTTAATTTATGCTAAATTGATGTGGCAAGCTTATAACATGACCGACAGACCTTTATTCTATTTTGGGATACTCACTATGATTATAGGTGTACAGCTTTTTATGACCGGATTTATTGCCGAATTGATTACGCGTTCAAATACTGAACGTAACCACTATATTATTGAAGATAGATTAAACTCAAACTCTTGAACAAGAAAAAAATCATAATTATTGGTCCTGCATTCCCTCTTCGTGGAGGTATTGCAGACAGTAATCATGCTCTGGCTTTAGCATTGCAAAAGTTGGGTCATGAAGTGAAAATGCTTTCTTTTTCACTTCAGTATCCGTCTTTATTATTTCCCGGTAAAACTCAATTTGATTTAACGGGTAATAAGCCGGATTTGGATATTTATACTTCCATAAATTCCATTAATCCGTTTTCCTGGATAAAAACAGCATTTTGGTTAAAAGATCAAAAACCGGATATTGTTATTACTCGTTATTGGATTCCCTTTATGGCATTAGCTTTGGGCTCAATTCTTAAATTTTCAGGGCTTAAGAAAAAGGCATCCTTAATTGCTTTATGTGATAATGTAATCCCTCATGAAAAACGTATTGGTGATCATTTTCTTACCCATTATTTTTTAAATTCTAATAATAGATTCTTGGTCATGTCAAAATCGGTAGGTGTAGATATTTCCAGTTTTGTAAAGAAACCGATCGTCGATTATCATCCACACCCGGTTTATGACCAGTTTGGAGATTTATTAGATAAGCAAAGTTCTCTGGAACGTTTAGGACTTGATATCTCGAAAAAATACATGCTCTTTTTCGGTTTTATTAGAAAATATAAAGGACTTGATATTTTACTTGATGCGATGCCTTTTTTACCGGAAAATGTAGAATTGATTGTTGCCGGTGAGTTTTATGATAATGAGTCAGAATATCGTGACCAGTTGCATAGATCAGGAATGGAACAAAGGGTTCATTTCTTTCCTGATTTTATTCCTCAAAACCAGGTAAATTTGTATTTCTCTGCATGTGACATCGTTGTTCAACCTTATAGAACGGCTTCACAAAGTGGAGTTGCTCAAGTTGCATATCATTTTAACAAACCCATGCTGGTTACCAGAGTGGGTGGATTACCGGAAGTTGTTCCCCATAACATAGTAGGGTATGTTGTAGATGTGAACGCAAATGCAATAGCTGATGCTATAAATGATTTTTATCGTTTGGATAGAGAAGCTTACTTCATTGAGAATGTCTCAGAAGAAAAGAAAAAATACTTGTGGTCGAATATGGCAAATCAGATCATTGACAATCTATAAAGCATACTTACTTGCTTATTGAATTATATTGATTTTTTATTAAGTTGCTTATTTTACTTTGTACTCCATACATCAATGCTTATTTTTGTGCTTTAAATGATAAATGATGAAAAGAATACTTTTATTAGCAATACTTTCTTTCAGCTCACATATTTTAAGTGCGCAAAACAAAACTGATGAAAATGGTTTAAAACAAGGTCTTTGGTCTAAAAATTATCCCTGGGGAGCTTTGCGTTACGAAGGAGCTTTTGAAGATGATAAAGAAATAGGTGTGTTTCGTTTTTACGATCAAAATGGTAAAATAATTTCTGAGCGACAATACGAAACTCCCGGAGGTATTTCTAATGCAGTAATATATATGCCCAATGGGAATTTAGAGGCACTGGGAAAGTTTGATGGAAAGAAGAAAATTGGCGAGTGGAAATATTTTAGCACCAAAGGCTACCTTGTTTCTACAGACGAATATGTAGATGGTTTAAAAGAAGGTGCCGAACGCGTTTTTTATGCCGATAGTACGCTTGCTGAAATAATTCATTGGAGTTCTGACAAGAAAAATGGTGCGTGGGTGAAATATTCTACGACCGGTAAACCTGAATTAAAAGCATTCTTTTCTAATGGACAATTTCACGGAATTTATATTAGTTATCATAGATCGGGAAAGAAAAAAATTGAAGGTGAATATAAAAAAGGCCTAAAAAATGGAAAATGGTTTTATTATTCTGATAAAGGCATTCAAGACAAAATGGAAGTATATGAATATGGTGACATTATTAAAACTGTTATCAGAGAAGGGGATGAGCTTAAGACTATTCAACATCGTTAAAATAATTATCTTTTTATTTCCTGCATTCATCTACGGACAGGATAGATGTTGGGTTTTCTTTAACGATAAGGATGAGTCACTTTCTATCTATCAGCCAAATGACTTTTTATCTGAAAAATCTATTGAGAGAAGAAGCGATCAGGGAATTGAAATAATTGAAAATGATTATCCCGTTTCTCCCGGCTACATTAAAGAAATTGAAAGTTTAGGATTTGAAGTTTGCAGACAATCACGTTGGTTAAATGCGGTTTCAGTCAGATTAAGTGCTTCGGAAGACATTGCTTCCTTAAAAGACTTAACCTTTGTAAATAAGATTCGAAAAATTAATAGATACTATCGTTCAGAGCCTGAAGTTCAAAACCTATCGAATTACCACTTAGCTATAACGCCTTATGGGGCTTCATACAATCAAATAGCTCAGCTAAATGGACATATGGTTCACGAACAAGGGCATAAGGGCGAAGGTGTTGTGATTGCTGTGATGGATGCTTCTTTCTATCTGGTTGATGAATTGTTTGTTTTTGATAGCCTTTGGGCAAACAATAGAATTTTAGATACCTGGGATTTTGTACTGGATCAAGACGTGGATTATGACATTGACACCATTGGAAATCATGGAACCATGGTTTTGTCCTGCATGGGCGGATACATGGAAGATAGTTTGATCGGAACGGCTCCAGAGGCAACTTATTTGTTGTACAGAACAGAGGATAACTCCTCAGAAACACTGGCAGAAGAAGATAATTGGGTGGTTGCTGCCGAGCGTGCCGACATGCAGGGAGCACATTTGATTAATACTTCACTGGGATATTCTGATTTATGGGATGATCTTGAAAATACCCATACGTATGCTGATATGGATGGAAATACAACGGTAATTACCAAGGCAGCGGATATTGCAGCTTCAAAAGGTATGCTGGTGGTAAATTCGGCGGGTAATTCAGGGGATAAAGATTGGTATTACATTACTGCTCCTGCCGATGGTGATAGTGTGTTAACTGTTGGTGCCATAGGTTCAGATAGTATTTTAACCTCATTTAGTTCGCATGGACCTACAGCCGACGGACGAATGAAGCCCAATGTAGTTGCGCAGGGTTTAAATGCAGTGGTTTGTAATCTGGAAAATGGTATCAGAACAGCGAATGGTACTTCTTTTTCTTCTCCGATATTAGCAGGTATGGCAGCTTCTGTTTGGTCTGCTATGCCCGAAATATCCAGTATGCAATTGTATCATCTTATTCAAGAATCAGGACATTTGTATCCAAATGGTAATAACGATTATGGTTATGGTGTACCTGATTTTCATCAGGTATTGCAACAGATAGGAATTGATGAAATTGTAGATGATGATTTAAATCTTTATCCAAATCCTTTTGAAGATTATTTAATCGTTGATTTATCTCAGTTTAATCTAAGAAAAGAGGTAGTTTTAAGTATTTACAACCAATTGGGTCAACAAGTGTATTTTAAGAAAGCTAAAGTTGAACCTAACCATAGAATAGAAATTGATTTACCAAGAGCTATTTATACCTTAAAGGCTAAACAATCGAATAAAGAATACCATTGGAAAATCGTACGATGAATAACAGAGTAACTGAATTATTTGGAATAGAGACCCCCCTTATTCAAGCGGGAATGGTTTGGTGTAGTGGATGGGAATTAGCATCGGCCGTAAGTAATGCCGGTGGACTTGGAATTATTGGAGCGGGTTCTATGTATCCGGAAATATTAAAAGAACAAATACAGAAATGTAAAAAGGCTACCAATAAACCTTTTGCTGTTAACCTACCACTTCTTTATCCGAGTATCGAAGCACATGTACAAATCATCATAGAAGAAAAAGTCCCTGTAGTTTTTACTTCAGCCGGAAGTCCCAAAAAGTGGACGCCATTATTTAAGGAACACGGAATAAAGGTAGTTCATGTGGTTTCGAACGTGATTTTTGCACAAAAGTCGGAGGCCGCAGGAGTAGATGCCGTAGTTGCTGAAGGTTTTGAGGCTGGCGGACACAACGGAAGAGAGGAAACTACAACCATGTGTTTGATTCCTTTGATTGTTGATGCTGTTAAAATACCTGTAATCGCTGCTGGAGGAATTGGTTCAGGGAAAAGTATGGCTGCTGCATTTGCTTTGGGTGCCGAAGGGGTTCAAATAGGATCTCGATTTGTTGCTACACCTGAGTCATCAGCGCATTTAAATTTTAAGAATGCTGTTGTAGATGCGAAAGAAGGAGCCACAGAATTGACTTTAAAAGAACTCACGCCGGTACGTTTGATGAAGAATAAGTTTTACAAAGACATTCAAGCTGCTTACGACGAAAAAGCTTCTCCTGAAGAATTGAAAGAACTTTTGGGAAGAGCACGTGCTAAGAAAGGAATGTTTGAAGGAGATCTAAATGAGGGAGAACTCGAAATTGGTCAAATTTCATCCACAATAAACGAAATTAAACCTGCCGAAGATATCGTTAAGGAGATTATGGCAGAATTCCATCAAACAATCTCCAAACTACAAAGGCTGTAATTCTTAGTTTATCGAAGGGTCAATTATCAGAAGTGTTACTATTAAAAAGGATTGACTTATTTTTGTTTTCGTAAAAATCAGGAATACAAAATATTTAACCTTAGTACCTAGTACTTAATACCTAGTACCTAATACTTAATACCTACCATGTTTACAAAGAAATTCTTAAAAACTCTAGGCCCGGGCATACTATTCGCTACTACTGCAATTGGGGTGTCTCACCTTGTTCAATCTACCAGAGCAGGGGCTGAATACGGCTTTGCACTTATTGGTTTTGCATTGATGGCCAATATTTTAAAATATCCTTTTTTTGAGTTTGGTTCTCGTTATGCAAATGCTACCGGGAAAAGTCTGATCTATGGTTATAACAAGATGGGAAAAGGGATGCTCATTTTGTATTTGGGAATTACCCTAGTATCCATGTTTACTGTTGCTGCAGCAGTAACTTATGTTTGTGTAGGACTAATGATAAATCTTTTTCAACTGCCCTTAGATCCCTCAGA
>JANXFM010000071.1 GCA_024959975.1 Flavobacteriales bacterium | reverse complement strand
AATAGAAGGTAAAAGCATGTCATTATAATTATCTATGGTATCACCAACTGCAGTAGCCCAACCATCAATCACATCTTGTTCGCCGGCAATTTTTGTTGACCCGAATCTGAAGGAAGCACCGGTTTGATATCCGATGAAATCGTCGTAAAGACTGTAGTAGGCACTCGCATCAATATAAAGTTTGTTGAATAAAGTTGTTCTGTATCCGGTTTCAATAGTTTTTACTTTTTCGGGTTGTATTGGGTCTACCTGCATAAACCCTCCCAGTAAAGCACTTGGATTGTAAAGGGGGCCTATAAAATATTGCTCAAGGGAATCTATATTCACAAAGTACTGATCGTAACCAAAACCATCTAGATTACCCAGTAAGATAGCCTGTCCTACATCATAATTTAGGTATTGGTCGGTTAGGGTAGGGTTTCGGATGGCAGAAGATAGAGACACTCTTATCACGTCTTTTTCTGAAGGGGTATAAACAATAGATGCTGCGGGCGAGTACAGGAGATCAAAATTTTGATTTTTGTCCAATCTCATGGTAGCAGAAAGTTTTAGGGTTTCGCTGAGAAAATCTCTGTTAAAACCGGCATAAACTCCATATTCTTTGTTTGCGATCTGAATATCTTCAATAAGGGTGTCGACAACAAAATTATGAGTGGATGTTATTGAAGTGTCTGCTACAAGTACATTATTAACGATAATCCAATCAATTACTGTATCGTTGCTCACAATTGGGTTATTATTTTCATCAAATAGAAACCGATCTTCATAATATTTAATATATCCATCTTCAAAAATACTACCATCAGAATCTGGTTTGTACATTCGGGCATTGGCACCTACCGTAAATTTACTTTCACCTACATCAAATTTATATTCTGCATGTGCATGATAGAGTTTGGATTTGTCGTAAAACATCGTTCCACCAACTAAATTACCCTCTTTATCATAACGGGTTTGAGTGGTAATATTATCGTAGGCTTGTTGAAATTCTGGAGTACCTGGCTTTAGAAAACTAAAGCCTTGTTGTCCAACAATATTATTTACATATTCTTCCGTTTCGTTGTGGTACTGTTCAAGCAGATCCGGATTGTTATTTAAAACTTCATTCATGTCGGCATACCATTGTTCGTAAATGCCCGGGCTAAGGATATCAATAGAATCTAATGGTATCCATTCCGGAATGGTTAGAATTTGTGGATAAATTTCTTCTCTCCAATAGGTTCCATACGCCTTACTCCAATCGATATCGCTTAAATGTCTATTTTGAAGAGATCGCGCTGTGGCAACGGCATCATAAGTTTTTCCGGCATCTTCGTGTGTTTCATAAAGACGAATAAAAAATTTGTCTTTTTGCCTGAATTCTATTCTGTTTTGAAAGAATTTTAAATCTTTAAGACTAAATCTGTTTTCTCCCTGATATACGGTTGTCCCGCTACCATAGTTTGTAGCGTATATAAGTTCAGTTTTTTTGCTTGGCTTATAATGCAAAGCCATATTTATTTTATAGTTTTCTGTATTGTAGTCTACTAAGTCTTTCTCTCTATATCCCGTTCTGTGAAAAGTTCCTAAACCGGGGAAAGTCCCGAAATTGGAATAGGTTTTATAGTATTCATCTCCGTAACGGTTTACAGCGTCGTAACTTCCGGGGTTGCTAATTAAAGAAGGACTGTCGTATGCCTGGTCGAAATTGTTTGCTACCCAATCATCGGCAGACATTCTATAGATGTTGAATTTGTAAGCAAATTTATCTTCTCCATTTTTGTTTTTAATAACATCGGCATATCTAAGTGAGATTTCACTCAGATTTCTATTACCCCCTTTGTATTGAGCGGATATACCTTTAAACTGGAAAGGGTCTTTAGTTTCCATGCTTATTACTCCGTTAAAAGCACTAGGCCCATATAAGGCAGAGTTTGCCCCAACAATAATTTCCACTTTTTTAAGGTCTAATTCTGAAGAACCTAAGAAATTTCCCAAAGAGAAATTTAAGCCCGGTGATTGATTGTCCACACCATCAATAATTTGTAGCGAACGTACCGGAGAAGTAGAGTTAAACCCTCGGGTGTTAATAATTTTAAAGCCTAAACTAGCCGATGTAACATCAACACCTTTTAGAGCACCTAAACCTTCATAAAAACTGGCAGCAGGAGTTTCTTTAATGGCAATTACGTCCAAAGCCTCAATGGTAATGGGCGATTGTTTTTGTTTTTCAGTTAAGCGGGTGTCTATGATAACAACTTCTGATAAAATCAATTTATCCTCACTCAGGTAAACTTTAAGAGCATCAGTTGATTTTACTTCAACTGTTTTCTTTTCAAAACCTATAAATGAAACCTCAATTTCTATGGGTAGTTTTTGTACTTCGATCTGAAAGAAACCATCGAAGTCGGTCATGGTACCATATCCGGTATTGGGTATAATTACATTTGCACCAATCAGAGTCTCTCCCGATTTTTGATCATAAACAGTGCCTTTCACTATTTGCTGTGCGAAAATGTAGCTTTGGATAAAAAACAAAGCCAAAAAAAGTGGAGGGGTTTTATGAGTCATTTGTAGTTTGTAGTAAAATATAGTTATACTAAGATAGTAAAATTAATGATGTATTCATTGTGATTTTCCGCTTATTTATCTCACATAAATTACATTTACTTCAACTTTTGTGTATTGTATTTTGTTAATCCACAAAACAGCTATAATCAATCGATTATTAGTGAGTTGTGAAAGGAGTCAACCCTCTTTTTATCTTACATATTCAGATCGTGTCCCATTTTATCTTTTTTTGTTTTTAGGTAGAATTTATTGTGTTCGTTGGTTTCTATTTCAATGGCTACATTTTCGACAATTTTAAGTCCGTAACCAATTAAACCGGCGCGTTTTTTTGGATTGTTAGTCATTAAACGCAATTTACTAACACCTAGATCGTGAAGGATCTGAGCACCCACACCATAATCTCTTTCATCTGGTTTAAAACCTAATTTTTCGTTGGCCTGAACCGTGTCATAACCCTCTTCCTGAAGTTTGTATGCTTTGAGTTTGTTGATAAAACCAATTCCCCGTCCTTCCTGATTCATATATACAATAACACCGCTACCTTCTTTTTCTACCATTTGCATGGCACGTTCTAATTGATGTCCGCAATCGCATCTGCAAGAACCAAATATATCACCTGTAATACATGATGAGTGTACACGTACAAGTACAGGCTCATTTTTATTCCAACTACCTTTATGTAGTGCTACGTGGTATCTGCCGGTATTTATTTGTTTGTAGGCCGTTAGCGTAAATTCACCATTTTCTGTAGGTAGTTTAATGGTTTCCATTTTTTCGATCAAACTTTCCTTACGCATTCTGTAAGCAACCAGGTCTTCTATGGAAATGAGTTTTAAATTGTGTTTTTTTGCGATTTCAATTAATTGAGGAAGTCTGGCCATAGTACCATCTTCATTCATAATTTCCACAATAACTCCGGCAGGTTTTAATCCGGCCAGACGTGCTAAATCAACAGAAGCTTCCGTATGTCCGGTTCTTCTAAGCACTCCACCATTTTTAGCTTTTAATGGGAAGATGTGTCCGGGTCTTCCCAGGTCTTCCGGTTTGGTGTTTTCATCGATTAGGGCCTGAGTCGTTTTTGCTCTGTCACTAGCAGAAATACCTGTAGTACATCCATGTCCTATTAAATCGACAGAAACGGTAAACTGTGTTTGGTTTGGATCGGTATTTTTACCCACCATCATTTCCAGGTTCAACTCATCAGCTCTTTTTTCAAGAATAGGAGCGCAAATTAAACCACGTCCGTGAGTTGCCATAAAATTAATCATTTCAGGGGTAGCCATTTCGGCGGCTGCAACAAAGTCACCTTCATTTTCGCGATCTTCATCATCTACTACGATAACTATTTTTCCCTGACGGATATCTTCTAAAGCTTCTTCTATAGAGTCGAGTTGGTCCAGCATAGTTGACTTTTTTGCAAAGGTAAGAATTACTAAAGGAACAATTTGTTTAGAAGTTCAGTAGTTTTAGTCCACTGATAAGTTTCTTTTACAAATTTATTTCCCTGTTGTGCCTGTATGTTTCTTTGTGTTTTATTAGTGAGTAGATGTATACAGTTCTCGGCTAATTCTTCGGGAGTATTGCCGATGAGAATTGTGTTTTTTGGTGCTTGTAAAGCTTTGTTTGCAATGGAGGTGGTGATGCAGGCTTTTTCCATAGCCATGGCTTCGAGTAATTTGTTTTGCAGTCCTGTACCTATGCGCATAGGCGCTATAAAAATTTTAGACTCTGAATAAGCAGTCCTAACATCTTCTAACCAGCCACTAATTTTCACCGATTCTGATCTTAAATTTTGAACCGTCAATGATGGTTGAGCACCAGCGAGTAAAATTTTAACATCGGGTATCTCCTTTTTAATTAAAGGGAGTATTTCTTTACACAGAAAAATGGCTGCATCAATATTTGGAGCGTAGCCCATATTCCCTACAAATACAATATCGTATTTGCTTGCTTTTGAGATGGGTTTGAAATAGTCGAAATCAACACCATTTCTTATAACCCTAATCTTATCTTTTAATGGATGTTCTATATGGTTTCTATCTTCTTCAGTAATGATTGTATGAGAATCAAATGCGTCGAATATCGTTTTTTCGTAGGCTTTTTGTTTTGATGCTTCCCATTTGTAAAGCCATTTAGAGATCATCTTTGAATTTTCTCCACGCCTTTCCATTCCTTTTGAAAACACATCCATGTAATCTAAAGTTTTAGGATATTTTTTTTCGCGTACATATTCTGCTGCCCTCGTTAGCTGACAGTAAATGTGATTGGGTTTTATATTCTCAATAAGTTGATCTACTCTTTTTTTAGCATTGGCATCAGTAAATAGAGCTGTTTGAAAAGGAAGCCCATTAAATAAAGACTTAATTAAGCTAAAAGCTACCTGAAAGAGAGAGCATTTAATAAAATGTACTTCTTCACAGAACTCACTTAAAACTACTTTAGCATTTTCATGTTCTTTCCCGAATGGAGATTGTAAAGCACACAGATAGATCTTTTGTGTTTTGGACAGACCTTTTAGTTGGTGAAAAATCCGGAGTTTATCGCCTTTCTCTAAAGGGTAGGGGATGCGAGATGTGATTACAAACAACTTCATTTTATAAAAGCTTGTTAAGTTGATTTGTAATGACTCCTTTCGAAAAGTTTTCGACAGCATATTTTTTAGCTTCTGCTCCGATATTATTTACCCGTTCAGGATTTTGAATGCAGAATTTCATCGCCTCAATAAATTCCTCTTTTGTGTTGGCGATAAGAATATTCTTTTTATCAGTACAGGAAATTCCCTCAACACCGATATTCGTGCTGATAATACATTTGCCCATAGCCATACCCTCAATAATTTTTACTCGTATTCCGGAACCGGAGAACAAAGGAACGAGCATGACTTTGTGTTCAGAGATAAACTCAAGTGCATTTATTACTTCGTGATGATTGAAAAAACCTTTTTGTTTTCGGTTGATTAATTTTTTTGGCATTCCTCTACCTGCAATGTGAATTTCTGCAGAATTTTCTACTTTTTGTAAATCAGGCCATACTTTATTTAGCAGCCAGTAGATCGCTTCCTGATTAGGACGCCAATCCATAGCCCCTAAATGGAAAAAGTCGATTTTTGAAGCCGCATCAACTTGTTCAAGATGCCTGTTTTCAACATAGATGTTTACTGTATTGACTTTGGTTGAGCAGAATTTGGCAATATGAGCACTGTCAGCGTTGGAAATAGAGGCAATAAATTTAATTGAATTCCAGAAGTTTATTTCTTCTTTTTTAAGTCGACGAGCCTGTTGTCTTAAATATTTTTTTAAGAATATATTGGAGTCAGACTTACTTTGTTCTTCCCATATTAGGTGCTCAACATTATGAGAGCGATAGATTTTTTTTGCAGTACTTAATTCATTGACGGTATCTAAGTATGAACTTGTGAATAAACTTTCGAAAATGACAATATCAAAGCAGTCAGACTGAAGAATGCCCCTAAGTTTCTTGTTAAATACATTCTGATTAAATCGAGATAAAATATACGACTGTTTGCTTAATAGGTTCTTAAGCGCTCCAAAAATATTAATTCGAGTATCAACATAAACAGACTTGTAGTTTAGGTTTTCATGTTGTAAAGTATTCCTTGATGGATGCTTGTCTGTTTCCATGCAGATGAAAGTTATCTGATGACCTTGTTCTAAAAGGGCTTCTAAAACTTGTGCTATGGCTATGCATCCTCCATCTAATTTAGGGTAGGGAGGTTTATGGGATAGAATTAAGATTTTTTTCGATTCCATAATTCTTTTAATTTCTTTACAAACCCTCTGTGCATACTAATTTCAAACAAAGTTGAATCGCTGGCTGCTTTGATGGTGAAAAAAATGCCTAATGGCGTTAAAATTAAGGATGAGGCCCACATTCCCCGGCTGACAGATATGATGCCTTGTAAAGCACTTTTCTCACCGGTTATCGATGAAATATGATAGGCTAAGAAAAATAAAATGGAGATGAGAACGGGTATACCCATTCCACCTTTGCGGATGATCGCACCCAGTGGAGCACCTATCAAAAAGAGTACAATACAGGCGAAAGACAAAGTGAATTTACGATGCCATTCTATGTTTGCTTTCTTAAGTTTTTTGTTTTTGTATTTTAATTCACGTTGCGTGTTGTAAACATATGATTTACTACTCCTTACAAGGTTGGACGCTGCTTTAGTTAAGCGACTTCTCTTGTTTTTAGATAGGGAGTTTACGTTAAATGCAACAGGTGTAGTATTCGATTTTGAAAGACTGTCGACGGCATTAAAATTATAATATGATCTTAGTTTTTCATTAAAGATTAGCAATCTTTCATTTATTGTATTTTTTAGGGAATCACCATTTTGTTGCAATTGTTTTAAATTCATAAACTGCGCCACATTAGAATAACGTTCTTCGTCGGATCGCTCTAGTTGAAATGATGACATGTCAAAACGAATTTTTTGTTCTTTAAAACTTGATCGGGCAAATGGCAGGTCAACTCTCTTTTTTGGGTCTTTAGGGTCCACTTCCTCATAACTGTAACCATTAAATAATTCCAAATACAAATATCGGTTGTTATGGGAAGTGTACATGCTACCATGTTCAGCTTTGATAACCTTGGTATTTCCCATTTTTTCACTGTGGTCGTAGATGAGCAGGTCTTTGAGTACTTTACCATCGGCATCTTTATGATTTACTTTTATGCTGTACCCCTCAATATCGTTAAAGAAGATACCCTCGCGAATATTTAACGCCAGCTTTTTATTCATAATATCGTAGAGAAGTGTTTTGAACTTCATATTTGAATAAGGTATAACGTGATTTGAAAAGAAAAATGCACCTATAGAGATGATGCAAATCGTTACAAATAAAGGGCGCATAATTTTATAAAGCGAAATGCCAGACGATTTTAAGGCGGTAAGTTCGTAGGTTTCGCCAAGCTTCCCAAATGCCATCAAGGAGGAGAGTAGAATAGCTAAAGGCAGCGCCATCGGTATTAAAGTCGGGATAATGTAGAAGACAATTTCTACAATGACAGTCCATTCTAAACCTTTGCCGATTAAGTCATCAATGTATTTCCATACGCTTTGCATGAGTAGTATAAGAAGCATGGTGAAAAATGTCCCAAAAAATGGAGCGAAAAATGCTTTTAAAACGAGTCTGTGTAGGGTTTTCAATACTATAAATTTGCTATTGAGCAAATATACAAATATGAATTTCTAAGACCCGATACTTTGTCTTAGCTTTTCAATTTGTTTATTCCAAAGTAGTTTTGCTTCCTCTTCATCATCCTCATCTTCTGCAAAGTCCGTTACAATAAGGGAGATGTCCTGTGTGATTTCGTCTATAATAATTTTGAGTTCAAAGTAGGTGTCAGAAGGCTCATCTTCCCATTTGAACTTTATCCATTGATTGTTTTTTTTACTAATCAGTTCAGCTTCTTGTTCATCTCCATCCCAAAAAAAAGTGTAGTTTTTTCCTCTTATGTTTACATTGTCTGCAAACCATTCTGACAAACCACTGGGCGTACTAATCTGATTGAATAGTATTCTCAGTGAAGAACGTATCGGGAATTCAATTTGGTATTTATTTTTTGAAGCCATAATAGATATTTATCGCATTTAAGCTTTTGCAATATAATGAAAAAAGAAACCTTTTATAGTTTCGTTGGATTTATTTAAGAATTATTACAAGCATGAAAACAAGTGCAAAAAAAAATACGTTAAAAAATGAAAAAAGCATTTGCTAAAAGATTATTAAATACTTTATATTTGCAGCCCTTAAAAGATGGCGAGGTAGCTCAGTTGGTTAGAGCGTCGGATTCATAACCCGGAGGTCACGAGTTCAAATCTCGTTCTCGCTACAAAAAAAAGAGTTCTGTGAAAACAGAACTCTTTTTTTGTTTTCAGACTTTTTTCACCCCTGGGTTTTTAACAAATGTTGGTTAAGGACTGTTTATGAGTTGGTACAATACATTAGTATTATTTATTAAGTTTATTTTTATAAAACCCACCCCCATAAACTTGCCGTTAACTATCTGTTTCCTACCAATTTATTGATAAAAGCTTAGAATTGACTTTTTAATACGGTTTAAAAATCGTAACTTTATTTAGGATGATTAAATTATGGATAAAGAAAAATACAACCGATATGTATGAAAATATAATCAAAGAAAAAGGTTTATCCGAAGACGAGGTTTTAAGCATCGTTTATGAGTGGTACAACAATGGGGTATATCCTGATACATTACAAGATGAGAAGGGATCAGACTTGGAGGAAATATGCGAACAGCTATTTGATGGAGGACAACAGGCTTTTAACCAGTTTTATGATGAGCCCGAACGAATGACTTGGAGTGAGGCAATGGAAAAATATGAAAACCATCACAAGTGGAGATTACTTACTAAAGAGGAGTTAATAGAGATGACTAAATCTAATAAGGACTCTTTTGAAAATGATTTTTATTGGTCTTCCTCGGAGTATGGTAATCGCGGCGCGTGGGCCGTC
>JANXFM010000199.1 GCA_024959975.1 Flavobacteriales bacterium | reverse complement strand
AGAGATTTTTATTGTTTCACCTTCCAATAAAACCCAATCAGCTTTTGTAGAACCACTTTCAACAATTAGAATCATACTAGTTTACCAGAAATGATTTTTTGAAATAAAACGGAAGATAAACAAGAAAAGCATGTAGCAGTATTGCCAACTCTAATCCTATGATATAGTAAGGCCAGTCACCAATTAAAAAAAAGTTTTCCACGTTGGGTTTTACAGCCAAATACATGTAATTAGCACCTAAAAGAAAATCTATGATCGCAACAGAAACAACTAGTATTTGCAAATAAACAAACGCTTTTAACCATGCCATTTTTCGAGGTCGCATACCCAAAACAAAAACACAATAAAGAGATATCGCAATTAATCCCCCATGAACCAGGAAATAATCAACTAATAAAATAACATCAACTCCGTGAGTAAACTCAGGGGTTAACAGAGAGTGTAATCCTCCGACCATCCCAATAAATAACAAAAGTTCGAAAGCTATTTGATTCCGTGTAAAAAGAACGATCATCGCATTAAACCACATCAGCCGACACAAATGAAAAGGCAAAGAATCCTGAGGAGTCCATAGACCATGATAAATATAATACGTCTGAACAGCTATAAACTCTGTAGCTACCAATATCGCTAAGAATTTCGCTAATTTTGACTGAAATTTATCACCTAATCTCTTTGCAATAAAAATGACGGATACAACAAGTAACAGCGTGATAGAATTCCAAACAATCCACTCCTCACTAAAAGGGAGCATTATAGGATGATCATTCATTTGTTAATTTTATTTATTTTGAATAAATATATAAAATTTTCTTTTGCTACATTTGATATAGTAATATTCTGAATGATTAAAATAAAGACTGAAAATAATGAACTCAAACCAACATACTACTTATCATTTATTTTGTTTTGTTTATCTGGGGTTTGCTCATTTAAGTAATGAAAATTTAAGTGAAAAAGTTATGGAAGAAATAGAAAGAAAAGTAGCGCTTTGGATGGATGTAAATCCAAGTAATATTGTTGAGTTTAATCGCATTCTTCACGAAACTTCCGACTGGTATAACAACCTAAAAAGTGAAGAAAGATTAGAAACAGTATTGGAAATCGCCAAGTCTATTAAAAATATCGAAGGCTTTACACTAGAAAACAGAAAAGCATTTCTGTCTGATATTCGGGACATAGCCGTTGCCGATGGGCGTTTCAGTTCCACCGAAAAACAAATGCACGATATTATTGGAAGAGAACTTGGCATAAACATCATGACAACCGATAAAAACATAAAGAAAAAGCTTGGCTTCTAGTATGAAAAAAGAATTTGTTCCTGCCGTTAAATTTCCACTTTTCTTCGTTTTTGTTCTTACTTGCATCCATCTATACGCAACACTCTACGATGTAAAGTTAAGCCATTGGGGAGTTTACCCCAGAGAAACTGATGGCATCTATGGGATCTTTAGTTCCGTACTTATTCACGGGAGTTGGGAACACTTATTTAACAACGCACTACCCTTATTGGTTTTAGGAACAGCCCTCTTTCATTTCTACAAAAACTTAGCTCCCAGAGTTTGGCTCTACTCCATAATTTATACCGGAATCTTATTATGGCTGGGCGGACGCCCCTCATTTCATATCGGTGCTAGTGGATTAGTTTATGCACTGGCCTCATTCCTGTTTTTTAGTGGATTCATTAGAAAGCATCGGAATTTGATGGCACTCTCTATGTGTGTCGTTTTTCTATACGGTGGAATGGTTTGGGGAATTTTCCCAAGTCAGGAACACATTTCCTGGGAAGCACATTTATTTGGAGCTATAAATGGATTATTCTGGGCACTATATTATAAAGACGAAGGGCCACAACGAAAAAAATATTCTTGGGAACTGGAAGAAGAAATGCTAAAAAGTCTTGATGGTATTGAAATTATTTACGAAGAAGTACTTAAAAATGACTCAGAAGAGGAGTCGGTATAAATTGAATTCTTAATCGCTTCGGCGCAGCGCTCTCCATCGATAGCCGCAGAAACGATTCCACCAGCATAACCAGCACCTTCGCCACAAGGATAGAGGTTGGTAATCTGTGGATGACTCAAAAGTTCCGCATCTCTGGGAATGCGAATCGGGGATGAGGTTCTGGATTCTACTCCTAGGATGTTCGCTTCGTTGGTGTAGTACCCTTTCATCTTGCGTCCGAAAGCTTTAAACCCTTTTTGAAGTCTATCTCCAATCATTGAAGGCAAAAGTTCGTGAAGAGGCGCAGAATTGACCCCCGGTATGTAAGAACAGTCGTTAAGGGTGTTTGAGAATTTCCCGTTGGAAAAATCTACCATGCGTTGTGCAGGAGCCGCTTGTGTTTTACCACCTGCTGCCCAAGCCATTTTCTCCATTTCTTGTTGGAATACCAATCCTGCTAAAGCACCATATTGTGTGTAGGCTTGTAGGTCTCCGGGCTCAATGGCTACCACCATTCCGGAGTTGGCATAACGCGAACTTCGCGTTGAAGCCGACATCCCATTAACTACCACCTCTCCGGGAGCTGTAGCCGAAGGAACGATGTGTCCGCCCGGGCACATGCAGAAGGAGAATACGCCTTTGCCATTTACCTGTTGCACAAATTTGTAGGAGGCTGCCGGTAAGTATTTACTGCGAACTTCGCAACGGTATTGAGCAGCGTCAATAATGGGTTGTGGGTGCTCTATACGTACACCCAAGGCAAATGACTTGGCTTCAATGTGTATTTTATGTCGATCTAATAAATAAAAAATGTCTCTGGCAGAATGTCCTGTTGCTAAGATGACCGAGTGACCTAAAATTTTGTTTCCATTTTGGTCGATAACACCTTCTATTTTAGTTCCTTTTAGAATAAGATCTTCTACCCGACAATTAAAATGAATCTCACCACCCGATGCAAGAATGTTTTCACGCATTTTAGCAATAATCTTCGGGAGTTTATTTGTTCCGATATGTGGATGGGTATCGATCATGATATCTTCCACAGCACCATGTCCTACAAGAATTTCGAGTACTCTTTGTACAGATCCTCTTTTTTTAGATCGGGTGTAGAGTTTACCATCGGAGTATGTACCTGCACCACCTTCACCAAAACAGTAGTTGGAATCCGGGTTTACCTCGTGCTTATGAATTTTAGCAAGGTCTTTACGTCTTTCGATAACGTCTTTACCTCGTTCCAAAACGATGGGTTTTAGTCCCAGTTCAATTAAGCGAAGAGCAGCAAAAAGCCCTGCAGGACCAGAACCCACAACAATGATGGGTGTAGCCGAGGAGACATCTTGATAGGCTCTTTGGTAATCTTTAGGAATGGCTTTTTCACCTTCGGTAAAAATGGTAACTTTTAGGTGAATGTTTATCTTCCGGGAACGTGCATCAATAGATCGTTTTTGAATCTTAATATCACTGATCTGATCGACATCAATATTTAGATTTTTGGCAGCACTAAATGTTATCGATTTTTCTTCGGTAGCAGCTTTAGGTGATACGCTTATGGTGATCTCCTTTTGCATCTATTCAAATGTGAAGGATATTTGCAGTCCCCTTGAATAAAAGCCTTCCAAGGGGTCTGTAAAGATGGTTTCATCTTTAACGATAAGGTTTGTCAATCCGTAGGAATATTTTATTTGAGGAGCGAATTTGAAATATTCAAAATAGAAATCGCAACCTACACCAATTTCCAAAGCGAAGTTTGATCGGTTAAGCTTAAAAATAGTTTCGTCTTTAACGTCTTTTTCAGAAGCCATATCGATTCCAATATTCGGACCAAAAAA
>JANXFM010000023.1 GCA_024959975.1 Flavobacteriales bacterium | reverse complement strand
TTTTGATCTATGAATTCTACGGCAGAAATATTTTTTATGCTTCCTGTTAAACAATCAAATTGACCGGTTTTAGGACCATAGCCACCTAAAGCTTTTACCAGGGCAGGGTAGAAAATGTTTTTTATTAATGTACTTTTTCCGGAACCACTAATTCCGCTGACTACGGTAAGTACGTTAAGTGGGATTTTAACATCAATATTTTTTAGGTTGTGCTGACGTGCGCCTTTAATTTCTAGGGCATCTGTCCAGGTTCTCTTTTTAGGGATGTCTATGTTTAGGTCGCCATTTAAATATTGAGCGGTAAGGCTTTCTTTTTCCTTTTTAATCTCTTTATGAGTTCCGTTGAACATCACTTCCCCACCATGTATCCCCGCCATAGGACCCATGTCGATAACCAGGTCGGCAGCTTTCATAATGTCTTCGTCATGTTCTACAACGATAACGGTGTTCCCTATGTCTCTGAGTGAGCGAAGGATTTTTATGAGTCTTTCTGTATCTCTGGAGTGAAGTCCAATACTTGGTTCGTCCAGTATGTACATAGAGCCTACAAGGCTGCTTCCCAAGGAAGTTGCTAAGTTGATGCGTTGTGATTCTCCACCGGAAAGTGTTGAGGAGCGACGGTTGATACTTAAATAGCTTAAGCCTACATCCATTAAGAATTGGATCCTGTTCTGAATTTCCAGTAGAAGTCTTCCTGCAATTTCCGAATCTTGCTTGTCTAGTTGTATGTTGTTGAATACTTCACAAAGCTCATCAATTGGCAGATCTACGATCTCGCAAATGGAATACCCTCCAATTTTAACGAAATCCGCTTCCGGACGAAGGCGTTTCCCTTTACATTCATGGCAAAGTGTTTTACCGCGGTATCTGGATAGTAAAACGCGGTTTTGAATTTTGTAGCTTTTCTTTTCTAATTGAGCGAAAAATTTATTGATCCCTTTGAATTCTTTATTCCCGTTCCACAATAGATCCTTTTGATCTTTCGTAAGCTCGTAATAAGGTTTGTGAATTGGAATATCCCATTCTTCAGAATTAAAAACGATATCGTCTTTGTATTTACAAAGCGTATCACCTTTCCAACAGGCAATTGCATCCTCGTAAATGGAGAGTCCGGTGTTTGGAATAATCAATTCTTCATCAATACCTACCACACTGCCGTAGCCTTCGCATACCTTACATGCTCCATAGGGGTTGTTAAAGGTGAAAAGATGAATGCTCGGTTCTTCGAACGTTATTCCGTCTGCTTCAAAATGATTGCTGAAGGTTTTAGTTTTGCCTGAGTCCATAAATTCTATGATACATTCGCCCTTTCCTTCATGAAAGGAAGTTTGTATGGAATCTGCCAGTCGTTCGGTAAAACTATCTTCGTTCTTAATGCTTAAGCGGTCAATTAATAAATGGAATTTATCATCAAGCTCTATTTCGCTTTCCAAAATGTCTTCGATTCTTAATATATCATCATTGTGTTTTAAGCGATGATAACCTTGTTGAAGCAGCATTTGAAGATAGAGTTTGTAGTCTCTTTCGTCGAGGTGAGCAGGAGCAAGAATGTAGAATTTAGATCCTTCATCTTTATTCATGATGAAGTCTACTACATTCTGAACGCTGTGTTTTTTAACTTCAGTACCGGAAATTGGAGAAAAAGTTTTACCAATTCTGGCAAAGAGTAATTTTATGTAATCGTAGATCTCAGTACTCGTTCCTATGGTTGAGCGTGGGTTTTTAGAGTTTACCTTTTGCTCTATGGCAATGGCAGGAGAAATTCCTTTGATGCTGTCGACTTCAGGTTTGTTTAGTCTGCCCAAAAACTGACGTGCATAAGAAGAAAGACTTTCTACATACCTTCTTTGTCCTTCTGCATAAAGTGTGTCGAAAGCCAAGCTGGATTTTCCGGAACCCGAAAGTCCCGTGATTACCACAAACTTATTCCGGGGAATAGCTACGTCAATGTTTTTCAGATTGTGTAATCTGGCTCCTTTTATAAGGATGTATTCTTTGGAATCAAGTTTGTCAAATTCTTTCATATACTTTTTATGCATTGCAAAAAGGCAAAATTATGAAATTTAACTGACGTTAACATTTGAACTTTTGGTATGATTATTGAAAAGTTCTATATTTGAGTAAATTATTACGAACAAAACCCTTTTTTGCCTATAGAAGCATTTCTACCTATTACATTTTTATTGATGTTTAACCTAAATGGTAGCTTATGCGTGTGCAAAATTTTTCTGACCAACAACTTGTTAGTGCCTTTTTATCCGGCGACTCCTTATCTATTGAACGTTTAATTATTCGTCACAAAGACAAAGTCTTTGGTTTTATCATGTCAAAAGTTAAGGATGTGGACTTAGCGAATGATATTTTCCAGGAAGTGTTTATTAAAGTAATCAACAAACTCCGTGAGGGGTGTTACAATGAAGAGGGGAAGTTTATTTCCTGGGTAATGCGAATTTCCCATAATATGGTGATCGATCATTTCCGTAGGGAAGCCCGGGTAAAAATGATACGCCCAAATGATGAATACGACATTTTTAACACGCTGGGTGAAGAAGCCGAGTGTACTGAGGATGACATGGTACGATCGCAAGTGTTTAATGATCTAAAACAATTAATCAGGTATTTGTCTGATGAGCAAAGAGAAGTTTTGGAAATGAGGTATTATGCGGGTATGACCTTTAAAGAAATTTCTGAAGAATGTGATATCAGTATTAACACAGCTTTGGGAAGAATGCGTTATGCATTGATGAACCTGAGAAGACTTCAAGAAAAACATCAAATCAATTTAGCCATATAATAAATGAAGGTTGGTTGTCGTTATAGGAGAAATGAAAAACAGATTCTATGGCAAAATCAACTACACTCTATGACAGAACCGGACTGTCAGATTCCGGAAAAAACATACGCAAAAACGATAGTAAATATTTTAAACCTTCTGAGGAAGCGTTAAGATTTGTACTGGATTACGCTAAATCTTCTGCAGTAATTAAATCTAAATCGTTGGATACCATCATTATTGTGAACAATTAAAAGGTCGCACTCCTTTTTTTTGTTGATAAGTACTGCCTTATTTGATGTATTCAGATGAGGCATTTTTTTATTTTTGATTGAATAAAAATTAAATAGATGGCTTTTTTAAAAGAAGGTGATAAAGCACCGAAGTTTAGTGCATTAAATGAAAAAGAACAAGAGGTTTCTTTGTCGGATTTTTCCGGTAAAAAAGTAATTCTTTATTTCTATCCAAAGGATATGACTCCGGGTTGTACTGCCGAGTCTTGTAATCTTGGTGAGAATTATACCACACTTATGAGTAAAGGATTTGTCGTTATAGGCGTTAGCCCTGATCCGGCGAAAAGACATCAAAGGTTTATTGATAAATACGACCTGCCTTTTAGTTTAATTGCTGATGAGGATAAAGAGGTGATTAAAGCCTATGGTGTTTGGGGACCTAAAAAATTTATGGGCAAAGAATATGATGGAGTTCACAGAACCACTTTTGTGATTGATGAAAATGGGGTGATAGAAAAGATCTTCACGAAGGTGAAGACGAAAGATCATACCAATCAAATATTGGAATCATATAGTTAATGACACAAGTTGACACCAAGTAGTTGTTGATTTGTCACAGTAAAGAAAGAAACTATGGAAAAGCAAAGAGAGGCAAAACTGAAAGCATTACAACTTACAATGGATAAGTTGGAAAAAACATATGGTAAAGGAGCCGTAATGAAAATGGGTGATATAGCAGCAGAAGATATTGCTTGCATTCCTACGGGTTCATTAGGCTTAGATCTGGCACTCGGAATAGGTGGTTATCCAAAAGGAAGAGTGGTAGAGATCTACGGTCCAGAATCTTCCGGTAAAACAACGCTTGCCATTCATGCTATGGCAGAAGCTCAGAAAGCCGGAGGTATTGCAGCTTTTATTGATGCGGAGCACGCTTTCGATCGTTTTTATGCAGAAAATTTGGGTGTAAATATCGACGAGTTAATTATTGCTCAACCTGATTCGGGTGAGCAAGGGCTGGAAATTGCTGATAATTTAATTCGTTCCGGAGCAGTTGATATTATTGTAATTGACTCGGTAGCCGCTTTAACTCCTAAAAGTGAGATCGAAGGTGAGATGGGAGATTCTAAAATGGGTTTACATGCTCGTTTAATGTCTCAGGCTTTAAGAAAGCTTACGGCTTCGATATCTAAAACAGGTTGTACCTGTATGTTTATTAACCAACTTCGTGAGAAGATTGGTGTGATGTTTGGGAATCCGGAAACGACAACTGGTGGTAATGCACTTAAGTTTTACGCTTCGGTTCGTTTAGATATTCGCAGAAGTACGCAGTTGAAAGATGGTGACCAGGTTGTTGGTAACCGTACAAGAGTGAAGGTGGTGAAAAATAAAGTAGCTCCTCCATTCCGTAAAGCGGAATTTGATATTATGTATGGTGAAGGAGTTTCAAAAGTAGGTGAGATCATTGATCTGGGTGTAGAATATGGTGTTGTTAACAAGAGTGGTTCCTGGTTTAGCTATGGCGATACCAAATTGGGGCAGGGACGCGATGCTGTTAAACGACTTTTACTAGACAACCAAGAACTTGCTGAAGAGTTGGAAACTAAAATTATCGAGCAAATTCAGAATGCTTAATAAAGAACCCTTCGGGGTTCTTTTTCGATTTTAAAATGATGAAAAAATATATTTGCTTCGTACTTTGTGTTGCCTTTGCGTCATGTCAGCAAACAACAACTGTAAATGATGTTACTTCTGATGAGAAAGTAGATTCTGCTTTCGTATTGAACCCTAAAATTGATTCCCTTGACATACTAATTTCAAATGATAGTTTGAATGCATCTTTGTACTTTGAACGAGCAAATTTGCACATGAAAGCTCGATCTTTAGAACCGGGTGTTTCAGATTTGAAAAGAGCCGTTCAATTAGATTCTGCCAATGCAAACTACTGGTTAAAGTTGGGTGTTTTGCACTATGCCATGCAACAAAGTCGGTATGCTAGAGATTGTTGGGAAAAGTGTTCAAATTTAGATTCCGAAAATATCGATTGTAGATTAAATCTTGCAGAGATGTATTTGGCGGTAGGCGAATTAAAAAGCGGGCAAAAAAGATTAAATGAGGTATTGGATTTTGATTCTAAAAATTCATCTGCTTTGTTTTTAACCGGTAATTACGCTTTAATGGATGAAGATACCATTAAGGCAATGAAGTACATTCAAGCGGCCATAAATGAAGATCAGGGTCTGTTTAAGGCTTATGATCAGATGGGAGTGCTTTATTCATCGAAAGGTGACATGTTGGCTTTGGACTATTTTAATGCAGCACTTCGATTGAAACCTTATCGTTATGACATTCATTACAAAGTGGGGATGTTTTATCAGTCATTCAGGGCATTTGATGAAGCTATTCAGGCTTATGAACGTGCATTAGAGGTAAACCCGGAGCATAAAACATCGTTGCATAACATCGCAGTAATAGCGATTTTTGCCGGAGATTATCCCAAAGCTGTGACGTATTTTACAAAGGCTGTTGCCGTTGATGCCTCTTATCTTGAGGCCTATTTTGGGAGGGCATACGCTTATGAACTAATGGGAGACTTGATTAAGTCGGAGTCTGATTATAGAACCAGTTTAATGCTCGATCCGGCTTACTTACCTTCCATGGATGGTTTAGAACGCGTTGAAGGGTTAAAATAAGTGATCAGCAGTCAGCTTTCAGGATAGTATGACATCCTTCGACAATTCCGATAGCTATCGGGACAAAACTTAAAACTCTTTTCAGTAATTAGCTTTTTTACTTTGAACATCTGTTAAATAAAAAAGGAGCCCGAAGGCTCCTTTTAACATATTTAGGAATGTTATGCTTTTTACTTGCTTACTTTATCAACGATTGCTTTGAAAGCTTCCGGGTGATTCATTGCCAAATCGGCCAAAACCTTACGGTTAAGTTCGATGTTGTTTTTATGAACCGCTCCCATAAATTGAGAGTAAGACATGCCATACTGGCGTGCACCGGCGTTAATACGTTGAATCCATAGAGAACGGAAGTTTCTTTTCTTAACCTTACGGTCTCTGTAGGCGTATGTTAAACCTTTTTCAACAGCGTTTTTCGCTACGGTCCAAACGTTTTTTCTTCTTCCGAAGTAACCTTTGGCAAGTTTAATTACTTTTTTTCTGCGTGCTTTAGACGCAACATGATTTACTGATCTAGGCATAATGTTTAATTTTTTTATACGTAGCGGATTCTTGCGAAGCTCTTAGGTGCTATGTACAGGGTTAATTAATAAACACTAATTGCGTATTATATACACAATTGTTGCTTGATGTTAGGTACATCTGATTCGTGTACCAAACCTGTTTTTGTTAAGTTACGCTTTTGTTTTGTCCCTTTCTTCGTTAGAATGTGACTTTTAAAAGCATGCTTTCTCTTGATTTTACCAGTTCCTGTAAGCTTAAAACGCTTTTTGGCACTGGATTTAGTTTTCATCTTTGGCATGATCTGTCCTCTTTATTTCCTAAATATGAGTTTTTATTTCTTTTTTGGGCTGATAAACATAATCATACGTTTACCTTCCAGTTTTGGTAATTGTTCCACTTTACCGTAGTCTTCCAACTCCTGAGCAAAGCGAAGCAATAATATTTCTCCTTTGTCCTTAAACAAGATCGAACGTCCTTTAAAGAATACGAAGGCTTTAAGTTTAGCACCATCTGACAAGAATTTCTTGGCATGCTTTAGTTTAAAGTCAAAATCGTGTTCATCTGTATTCGGGCCGAAACGAATTTCCTTAATCACCACTTTCGAGGCTTTGGCTTTCATTTCTTTCTGACGCATTTTTTGCTCGTACAAGAACTTGTTATAGTCTACAATACGACAAACAGGTGGGTTTGCTTTAGCAGCAATTTCCACTAAGTCAAGTCCTAACTCATCAGCTAATGCTATGGCTTTACGAGTTGGGTATACCCCTTCTTCTACGCCTTCACCTGCAGTAAGTCTTACCTCAGGAGCTTTAATAGCTTTGTTAATGCTGTGTGCATTTTCTCTAATGACACGTCCTGGACCTCTACTTCTTCTTCTTCTAATTGCTATGGCTTGTTCCTCCTATAGTTTAGTTAAACAACAAATTCGTCAATATTTTCTGTAATTTCTTTGTTCGTCAGGGTTTTAAATTCCTCTAAGCTCATACTTCCAAGGTCTTCGCCACCATGACGTCTTACAGAAACCTTGCCCTCAGCGGCTTCACGTTCTCCAACGATAAGCATGAATGGTATTTTACGAACTTCTGCATCACGAATCTTTCGACCTGTTTTTTCACTACGGTCGTCAATCTCGGCGCGAATATCGGAAATTTTAAGCGAATTTAAAACTTCTTTGCTATAATCCATGTACTTATCGCTAATTGGAAGTATGCAAACCTGATCCGGTGTTAACCATAGTGGGAAGTTCCCTCCACAGTGTTCAAGTAATACGGCCACAAATCTTTCCATAGACCCAAATGGTGCTCTGTGAATCATTACCGGCCGATGTTTTTTGTTATCAGAACCTGTGTACTCAAGTTCAAAACGTTCTGGTAAGTTATAATCTACCTGAATGGTACCTAATTGCCACGATCTTCCCAGAGCATCTTTGACCATAAAGTCTAGTTTGGGACCATAAAAGGCAGCTTCACCATATTCTATTGTAGTTTTAAGACCTTTTTTGTCGGCTGAATCGATAATCGCATTTTCTGCCAGATCCCAGTTGGTATCGCTACCAATGTATTTATCTCTGTTTTCTTTATCACGCAAAGAAACCTGTGCTGTGAAATCTTCAAAGCCTAAAGCTTTAAATACATAAAGCACTAAGTCGATTACTTTTTCAAATTCTTCCTGTACCTGATCGGGTCTTACAAATAAGTGAGCGTCATCCTGAGTGAATGCTCTTACACGAGTTAAACCGTGTAACTCTCCACTCTGTTCGTAACGATAAACCGTGCCGAATTCTGCGTAGCGCACCGGAAGGTCTTTGTAAGATCGTGGTTTACTTTTGTAAATCTCACAATGGTGCGGGCAGTTCATTGGTTTTAAGAAAAACTCTTCGCCTTCGTTAGGAGTTTTAATGGGTTGGAAAGAATCCTCTCCGTATTTTTCATAGTGTCCGGAACAAACGTATAAGTCTTTGCTGGCAATATGGGGTGTAATTACAGGTTCGTAACCCGCAATAACTTGTGCTTTTTTTAAGAAGTTTTCTAACCGCTCTCTTAAAGCAGCTCCTTTTGGCAACCATAAAGGTAAACCCTGACCTACTTTTTGAGAGAAAGTGAAAAGTTCCATCTCTTTACCCAGCTTACGGTGATCTCTTTTCTTTGCTTCTTCAAGCATTTCAAGATAAGCGGTAAGCTCTTTATTTTTAGGAAATGAAATTCCGTAAATTCTTGTCAGCTGTTTATTTTTTTCATCACCTCTCCAGTAAGCACCTGCGGTATTTAGCAGTTTAAAAGCTTTAATGAAACCTGTGTGAGGAATATGTGGCCCTCTGCACAGATCGGTAAATTCACCTTGCTTGTAGAATGTGATTTCGCCATCCTCCAGACCTTCAAGTAATTCCAGCTTGTATTCGTCTTCCTTTTTCCGGAAATAAGAAACAGCTTCTGCCTTAGGAATTTCTATGCGCTCAAAACTATTTTTTTGGCGTGCTAATTCTGTCATTTTCTTTTCCACTTTCGGAAAATGATCTGAAGAAAAGCTGTGTTCACCAAAGTCGATGTCGTAATAGAAACCGTTTTCTATTGGAGGCCCGATAGCCAATTTGATTCCCGGGTAAAGTGCTTCCAGTGCTTCAGCCATCAAGTGGGCAGAAGAATGCCACATGGCCATTTTGCCATTGTCATCGTTCCAGGTAAGAAGCTTTAAGCTTACATCAGTATTGATAGTTCGAGTAGCATCCCAAACTTCGCCATCGATCTCTGCAGCTAAAACATTGCGTGCTAATCCACTGCTAATGCCCTCGGCAATTTGCATAGCAGTAGTGCCTTTTGGGTATTCTTTTACCGTTCCATCTGGTAATGTAATGTTAATCATTTGTTCTTATCTAATCAAATTTTACGACAGTCAGCAAATATACGTTTTTGTGGTTAATCTAAAGTTTATCGGGCGTATTATCAACGTTTAATTCTTAGTTGTATGGAATGTTTTTTACGTATCTTAGTAAAATGATTTTTTAACCTCTCCCTTTTTTTTTGACAGGGGGTAATATTATCTAGTAATGAAGAGCCCCCTCGCAGTTTGTAGAATTGTTGCATTGCTGTTTTTTGTCCTTTCAACTTTGAAAGCACAAGAGCAATCAGCGCTTCGATTGGCTTCTTCAACTGGTAATTCTTTAAGTATACAATTTGAAAGTCCTGATTTTGAATTTATTGAAGTAAAAACTCCGAAGGGAATTATGAATGTTCCATTGATGCAGGGAGCTTCATCCATGCTAATAGAAGGTGCGCCGGATCTGCAAAAGTATGCCTGTTCTTACATCATACCTAAAGGAGCGGATCCAAGCATTGAAATCTTGAATTCTACCTACAAAGATTATAAAGTGGAGATCGCACCATCCAAAGGGAATTTGATGAGAAATGTAAGTCCTACTAAAGTGTCTTATTCATTTGGAAAGCAGTATGACAAGGATGAATTTTTCCCATCGGAAATTTATGAAGCTCAAACACCCCATACAATAAGAGATGTTGAAGGTCAAGTGCTTTGGATTTACCCTTTTCAGTATAATCCTGTCAAAAAGGTGTTAAGAGTCTATGATTCTATGGAATTTGAAATTCAATTTGAATCTTCCATAAAACACCCTCGTACTATGGATCCTCAGTTTGAATTGATCTATCAAAATTTATTTATCAATTATAATAAAACTCAAAGATCATCTGTAAATAGTGAAGATGGGGGAATGCTTATTATCGCTTACAATGATTTTATAGAGCCGATGCAGGATTTTATGGATTGGAAAACTCAAAAGGGGATTTCTAATGAAATTGTTGATGTAGCGACTATTGGAGGTCAGGATGAGATAAAGGCTTATATAGCAGATTATTATAATTCACACGACCTTACTTATGTTTTATTGGTAGGAGATCATGAACATGTACCGGCTTATTTGGCAAGTGCGGGTTATTCCGATAATTATTATGGATATATTGAGGGGGATGATTCGTATCCTGAGGTGTTTGTAGGACGTTTTTCTGCAGAAGATAAAAGTCAGGTGACAACACAGGTAAACAGAGTAATTAAATATGAGAAAACACCTCTGGTTTCTGATGCTTATTCTAAAAGTATTGGTGTGGGATCAAATGAAGGACCCGGTGATGATAATGAGTATGATTATCAGCATTTAAGAAATATTCGTGATGTGCTTTTGGATTACACTTACACGATGGGTTATGAATTGTATGATGGAGACCAGGGAGGAGAAGATGCTGATGGAAATCCGACTGCCTCAGATGTAGACGTTTTAATTGAAAATGGTCTGGGTTTAATAAATTACACAGGTCATGGTTCAGATGTTTCGATTTCAACTTCGGGATATAGTATAACGGAAGTGAATAATTTGACCAATACGGAAGTGCATCCGTTCTTTTTTTCGGTAGGTTGTGTAAATGGGAACTTCACCGAAACTACGTGTTTTGCAGAATCCTGGTTGAGAGCCACACATAACGATCAGCCTACAGGAGCTATTGCTACATTGATGTCAACCATTGATCAATCCTGGGACCCTCCTATGGAGGGGCAGGATCAGATGATTTTTATTCTTACTGAGATGAATGAAAATAGTGATTCCCGTTCCTTTGGAGGGATTTCTATGAATGGTTGTATGCAAATGAATGATACTTATGGAAGTAATGGTGCTGAAATGACAGATACCTGGACTTGTTTTGGAGACCCTTCGGTAATTGTTAGAACTCAGATTCCTGAAACCATGATTGTTTCCTATAATCCTATTATTCCTATTGGCTCCACTTCATTTGATGTTTCCTGTTCTACAGAGAATGCTTTAGTTTCTTTAACATCAGATGATGAAATTATTGGAACTGCAGTTGTCTCCGGAGGGGCAGCTACTGTAAATTTTGATGCCGTGTCTATGGTAAGTGATCTAACAGTTACTGTAACGGCTTTTAATACCGTTCCTGATATTGGTACTGTTTCCGTTGTTGTTCTTGACGGTCCCTGGTTAAAAGTCAGCTCATACGAAATTGGTGATGAAGATGGTCTGGCTTCTTACAATGAGAGTTTTCCACTATATTTTACCATTGAAAATATAGGAATTGAAGCGACCTCAGCGATTTATTTATCTGCTGAAGTTGATAGTGGGTCTTTTGGAATAACGACATCCGGAGTCTCTATTCCCGGAATAGAACCCGGAGCTTCTTATACCTATAATGGAAATTCATTTGAAGCTGACGTATCCTTGAATGCATTGGATGGAGAAGAGGCTGTTGTAAATGTACTTATGTCCAGTGATGAAGGTTCGTGGTCAAGTTTAATTTCTGTTCCATTACACGCTCCGGCACTTGAAGTGACTTCTGTAGAATCTGATCTGAGTTTTGGAGAAACAACGACTGCAACAATTACACTAAAGAACAATGGTTCAGCTGATTTTAATGGCGGTACAGCCGGTTTAACAACAGATGTATTGTATCTGACAGTTGTTAATGAGATTGCAATTAATGCATTAGCTATAGGGGAATCAATAAGTTTAGAATATGAGGTGTTATTAGCTACTGATGCACCTTCAGATACTGCAATTGATATAATCTTATCTATTGTTGAAGGAGATTTTCAACAGGTTGCTGATGTAGTATTTGAAACACCGATGTGTCGCAGTACCGATCTGACTATTGAAGTAACCATTATGACAGATACATATGGTTCTGAAACTTCATGGGATCTCACCAATGCTGACGGAGAAGTTTTAGCTTCTGTTGAGGCAGATACTTATGAGAGTGATTGTACTTATACGACAACGGTTTGCGCAGCCGAGGGAAGTCAAATGACTTTTAATATTCAGGATGTTTATGGAGACGGAATATTTGCTCCAAATGGCTATTGGATTACTGTTTGCGAAAATGAAGTAGCACAGGGAGATACATTTGGTTTTGGTACTTCAGAAATATTTATTGTGACCTGCGATGCGTCTACTGAAATTCTGGGTTGTATGGATCCTGAAGCAGATAATTACAATCCTGATGCAAACGTGCACGATGGCTCTTGTGTGTATAGTCCTGTTATTTCTGAACAAATAATTGATCTGATTTCGGGTTGGAGCTATTTCTCTACTTACATACTAACAGAGGATATGGATGTTGTATCCATGTTAAGTGAAATTTATTCTGAAATAATTATTGTTAAAGATAATGTAGGTTTCGCATATATGCCTGAATGGGGCTATAATGGAATTGCTGACATGCAGGTTGGGCAAGGGTATCAAATTAAACTTCTAAATGCAGCCACTTTACTTGTTGAAGGAACTTACATACTTCCGGAGGAGAATCCGATTACTTTAACTGAAGGTTGGAATATATTTGGTTATTTACCACTGGGAGCTTCTGATGTTGTAGCTGTATTTACAGATATTGCAGATCAGGTAATTATTGTAAAGAATGGTGAGGGATCAACTTATTTACCCCAATACGATTTTAACGGCATTGGCAATATGGAGCCGGGACAGGGATATCAGGTTAAAATGCTGTCTACTCAGGTTTTGTTTTATCTGCCAAATGATTAGCAGTTGATATTCATTTAGACCCAAACAAGTTGTCTGGAAATTCAGTGTCCTTAACAAGGCTATTTTTGATATTTAAAAATATCGTTTGAAAAGTATATCTTTGCCTTTCGGTTGTTTAATTACCTAAATAATTATGAAAAACAGAACTCTCCCCCTCTTAATATTGGTGCTGTTATCCCTATTTACTTTTTCGAATGCGAAATCGCAGTGTGTTTTGCCTGAGCAGTTTACGGGAAATACAGGCGTAAATATGACGGCAATGTTGCGTCCGTCTTTTGTGCAATCATTGCCGGTTTTAGATTCGGATGCATATTTGGTTGCTATAACTGAATCCGGAATGGTGATCGGTTCTACTCATGTTGATGGAGAGAATCAAACTTCGTTAGCCATTTGGGGAAATGACACATTTACCGATGAAATTGATGGAGCATTGACCGGTGAAACGATATTACTTCAGCTTGTAGATGGTTCGGATCTGTATGATTTAGAATTGACGAGTTTATTTGTAAATTTCGTTCCATCCAATTCTGTGGCTTTTATTGTAAACGGAATAGCATTAGTCGAAGGTGTTACAGTTACTCACAATTGTACGATTGACGATGAAACACCGGTATCCGGATGTACGAATGTGAATGCCTGTAATTACAATTCAGAAGCAACCGAAGATGATAGTTCTTGTATAAATCCGGTAGCTTGTGAAACGTGTTCGGGAGAAACTGATGGAACAGGACAGGTTGTTGGTAATGACTCAGATGACGATAGTGTTTGTGATGCGGATGAAGTGTCGGGTTGTACGGATGACTCTATGTTTAACTTTAATTCAGAAGCCACAGATGATGGTTTTTGTATTGCTGTTGTAACCGGTTGTGCTGAAGAAACGGCATTTAATTATGATGCATCTGCAAACACCAATGATGGTTCATGTGAAGCTGTGGTAAGTGGTTGTACAGATTTTGCAGCTTGTAATTTTAATTCAGAAGCAAATACAGGTGATTCATCTTGTGAATATGCAGATTCGTATTACGATTGTGATGGTAACTGTTTGACTGATGCAGATTCTGATGGTGTATGTGATGAATTGGAAGTTTTGGGTTGTGTGGATGCAACTGCCTGTAATTACGATGAAACGGCAACAGATGATGATACTTCTTGTTATACGATATCTGTTTCTGTAGAAAATCATTCATATGAGTCCCAATTGATTCTTGTTTCTACGGAAGCTGTCGGGCCAACTTTTGAATGGTATTACAACGATGTGTTATTGGATGAATCAACAAGTGATATTGTTCCAAATGAAAATGGAGCGTATTCTGTTGTTGTAACAGATAATCAGGGATGTTCTGTAACTGCTGAGTTCATGGTTGCCGATGTTGCTATTGAAGAGTTGGTGGAAATTCCAATGGTCTTGTATCCTAACCCAAGTCAGTACTTTATCAATATTGATCTTGAATTGAATTTATCTAATATTCAATTAGAGGTGTTAAATTCTATAGGTGATATCGTTCTAAGTAAAACCATAGAAGGAATAGCTGTCAATAATACCATTCAGATTGCTGTAAATGAGATGCCCGTAGGTTTATATTTGCTGAAGGCGACAATTGATGGCAAGACTTCTGTTATGCCTTGGGTTAAAAATTAATTATCGTAAATAAAAAAGGTTGCTTTTTTAGCAGTCTTTTTTAATGCTTGTATGAATACGATTTAAAGTATTGCATAAGCACAAAGGTTAGGATAAACCCGGAGCACAGCCCCTCAATAATGAGCATAAACCCTAAAGCTGTTTTATCTAAAGAGTTTCCAAAAGGTTCATTTTCTTTAATGTAATCGTAGAACGCCGGATCAATAATGTCTATGTAAATCATGAAAAAGAGTACAAAGGTGATGACGGCAACCACCGAAACATAGATACCACCTGAGAATGCAGTTAGGTAATCAACACCTTCTTTAGTTGTTTTTTTGAGATAACTATAAAGACCTCCCATGATAATGAAAAGATTTAAATACCTTAATTCAGTAATCTTAATAAGCCCCGTAAATTTCATCACTATAAAGTAGAGGATTATAGCTAAACCTGTACCAATACCATACTTATATATTAATTTATTGTTCATGATTAAATGTCTTGTGATATAGTACATCTAATTTACTTAAAAACAAGGGTTTGTGAAAGAAAAAAGCGATATTTCATTGCTATGAAATATCGCTTTGAGCTGACGAACAGATTCGAACTGTCGACCTCATCCCTACCAAGCAGGAGCACATGTGTTTGCAATCCTTTTAAAATCAAGCGTATGCGACCTTCAGATTTCATGGAGGACTCAGATGCGGACTTTTTTTTATGTGCAATAAAAATAGCCAACACATCCTTGCCATAGACGCGTACTTAGCCTAGTAATTCATTGTTAATCACGGGGTTGAAGGGTTTTAGAGTTTTAGGAGGATTTAAATATGGACTTTTCTTTCACGTTCAACATACCTCCAAAATTGTCGTACTCATCCTTAGGAGGGATGTGTACGGCGACTCTCAAATTATTAGTATTTAATGCATTATAGAGCTCTAGAGTTAGGGGTGGACTCAAATGTGACTTTTTTCACACTCGATACCCTAAAATACCCGTACTCATCCTCGCATAGGAACAGTTACCCACAAGCTGAAAACCAGCTGCATATTTTAG
>JANXFM010000018.1 GCA_024959975.1 Flavobacteriales bacterium | reverse complement strand
GATGGTTGTTAGTCCACCAACAGCGGGCACCTACACTTACAACTACACTGTAGAAGATGATATTGGCTGTATTTATTCTGGATATCCGGAGGTTGAAGTACCAACCAAAATTGAATTATTAAACGAAACTTCAATTCCGGATAGATGTGAAACAGGTAATGGATCTGTAACCCTTGAAGCAGAAGGGGGCGCAGAACCTCACCAACATTTCTGGTCTGGTATTTCACAAACAAGCCCTACAATACAAAACCTTAGTTTTGGTACTTATCCGTACATCATTACGGATAACCTAGGCTGTACATTTGAAGGTGTTGCTACTGTAGGTCAAGAAGGTCAGGAAATTACTGCAAATTTTAGTCACTATTTAGACACTTGTTTAAGTGAACTAAAACTATTCAATGAAAGTACTAATTCTATTTATGTAGAATGGGATCTTGGCGATAATGAAAGCAACTTCCAGGAAACCCCCTTCATCCCAAATTATGGAGGTATTTACCCAGTGAAATTAATTGCATCAGACCAGTATTGTTCAGATACAATATCGGATGTTATTGATTTATCATTCACCGATGCTTATAGTCGGATTAAATTCCCTAATGTTTTCACTCCAAATGGCGACTTAATAAATGACGTATTAACCATTAATGGATTGAGAGAGTGTGAGTCCGGAATTCTTAAAATTTTCAATAAATGGGGTGATCAAGTTTACTATAGCATCTACCCTAGCACAGAACCCTGGGACGGAAAACACCTTGGTGAAGATGTTTCGAAAGGTGTTTACTTTTATGTACTCGAACTAAGATATGCTAAGTTAAAAGGTACTGTTACGCTGATAAGATAAATTTCATATACTCATAAAAAAAGTCGCTTCTAGAAGCGACTTTTTTTATTTTCTGTAATGATTATGCATCAATGTTGGCATACTTAGCATTTCTTTCAATGAAGTCTCTTCGTGGTGGCACATCGTCTCCCATTAACATAGAAAATATATGGTCAGCTTCTGCAGCACTATCAATGGTAACCTGGCGCAGCGTTCTATTCTCAGGCTGCATGGTTGTATCCCACAGTTGAGATGCATTCATCTCACCAAGACCCTTATAACGTTGAATACCTACTGAAGACTCTTTTCCTTTACCCATATCAGCAACATGCGCATCACGCTCTTCATCGTTCCAACAGTAACGCTGATCCTTTCCTTTCTTCACTAAGTATAATGGTGGAGTCGCAATATAAATGTATCCGTTCTCAATGAGATCTTTCATATATCTAAAGAAGAAAGTAAGAATCAAAGTAGAAATATGAGATCCATCTACATCGGCATCACACATAATTACGACCTTGTGATAACGAAGTTTTTCAATATTCAATGCTTTACTATCTTCCTCCGTTCCTATAGAAACTCCCAAAGCAGTAAATATGTTCTTAATCTCTTCGTTTTCAAATACTTTATACTGCATCGCTTTTTCAACATTCAAAATCTTACCACGTAATGGTAAAATTGCCTGAAAAGCTCTATCACGACCTTGCTTCGCTGTTCCCCCTGCAGAGTCCCCCTCTACAAGAAAGATTTCACATTTTTCCGGATCTTTTTCTGAACAATCAGAAAGCTTACCCGGTAAACCCGTTGAAGACATAACCGTTTTACGCTGAACCATCTCACGCGCTTTACGTGCAGCCTGACGAGCTTTTGCAGCTAGAATTACTTTTAAAATAATCTGCTTGGCATCTTTAGGATTTTCTTCCAGATAGTTGTTAAGCATTTCACCTACCAACTGATCTACAGCCCCCGAAACCTCAGAGTTACCTAGTTTTGTTTTTGTTTGACCTTCAAACTGGGGCTCCATTACTTTCACGGAAATCACAGCGGTCAAACCTTCACGGAAATCATCACCGGCAACCGTTACTTTTTCACGTTCCAACATCCCGGACTTTTCAGCATACGATTTTAAAGTACGTGTTAAAGCTCTACGGAAACCTGTCAGGTGTGTACCTCCTTCGTGGGTATTAATATTATTTACGTACGAATGTAAATTCTCAGAATAAGAAGTATTATAACTCATGGCAACCTCTACAGGTATCTCATTTTTCTCACCTTCCATGTACATTACATTTTCAATAAGATTGTCACGAGTTTCATCTAAATACTCAACAAACTCACTCAAACCACCATCCGACAAGAAAGTCGCTGTAATATCTTTTCCATCGTCATCTTGCTCACGCTTGTCAGTAATCGATAATGAAATCCCTTTATTTAGAAATGAAAGTTCTCTCATACGAGAAGCTAAGATGTCGTAAACGTACTCCGTAACCGTAAAAATGGTATCATCCGGTCTAAAAGTAACAATCGTACCTCTGTAATCCGTTGTGCCAACCTCTTTTACTTCTGTTTGAGGAATCCCCTTAGAGTATTCCTGAGTAAATATCTTGCCTTCTCTATGTACTTCTGCTTTCAGATAAATAGATAGTGCATTTACACAAGAAACTCCTACACCGTGAAGACCACCCGATACTTTGTACGAATCTTTGTCGAATTTACCACCGGCGTGAAGAACAGTCATTACAACTTCTAAGGCTGATTTACCTTCCTTGGGATGCATAGCCGTTGGAATACCACGACCATCATCTTTTACGGAAACAGAATTATCAGTATTGATGATCACATCAATATTATTACAGTGTCCGGCCAAAGCCTCATCAATAGAGTTATCTACTACTTCGTACACCAAATGGTGTAAACCTTTCTGCCCAATATCTCCAATATACATAGCCGGACGCTTACGTACAGCCTCTAATCCTTCCAGCACCTGAATACTACCAGCTGAATAATCCTGTCCTTTTATTTCTTCACTCATAAGATTTAACTTTTAAAAAGTCTGTTTTGACACAAAACAAATATAATAATTTACCCCACTCAAGAGCCTGTTTAGACCGCTTAATAAGTGCTATTTTATTAACATTTTACCGACTAATTAACAATCACACACACAGGAATACTCACGCACAAAAAAAGGCTCCCTAAGGGAGCCTTTTTTAATGTCAATTTGAGTAATAATTACCCAGCAACAACTTCAAAAGTTACATCAACTACAACGTCTCTGTGTAAACGTACAGAAGCAGTGTATTTACCCAATGCTTTTACCGTTCCTCCGACAATAGAAATAAATTTCTTTTCAATCGATTGACCGGCTTTATCAAATGCAGCTGCAAGATCAATCGTTGTGATTGATCCAAATAATTTGTGCCCACCTTCAGCAACTTTCGCTGACAACTTCAATTCAAGACCTTTAATTGCTTCAGCCGTCTTATTAGCGTCTGCAACGATTTTTTGTTCTTTAAAGGCTCTTTGTTTTAAGTTTTCTGCTAAAACTTTCTTTGCAGAATCAGTAGCTAACTGTCCATATCCTTTTGGGATTAGGTAGTTTCTACCGTAACCATTCTTAACAGTAACGATATCATCTTTAAAACCTAAGTTTGCTACGTCTTGAGATAAAATAATTTCCATAGTACTTAGTTTTTTACTTCATTAAATCTGTTACGTAAGGTAAAACAGCTATGTGACGCGCTCTTTTTACCGCTTGAGATACTTTTCTTTGGAATTTCAAAGAAGTACCGGTAATACGACGAGGTAAGATCTTACCTTGTTCGTTTAAGAATTTCGTTAAGAAGTCAGCGTCTTTATAATCGATATACTTGATACCTGATTTTTTAAAACGACAATATTTCTTCTTCTTACCTGTGTCAATCGACAGTGGAGTAAGGAATCTGATTTCTGAATTACTTGCCATTACTTAGCCTCCTTAGATTTAGCGTTTAACTTCTCTCTTCTTTGACCAGCGTAAGCTAGAGCATCTCTATCCAAAGCAACAGTTAAGAATCGCATAACACGCTCATCTCTTTTTAAAAGAACTTCTAAACCTGAAGTCAGGTTAGCATCTCCTTTGAATTCTACTAAAAAGTAAAACCCACTTTTCTTTTTCTGGATTGGGTAAGCGAGCTTTTTTAAGCCCCAGCTTTCCTCTGCTACAATCTCAGCTCCATTTGATTTCAAATGAGCTGTGAACTTGCTTACTGCTTCCTTTGTCTGTTCATCAGACAAAACGGGATTCAAAATGAAAACAGTTTCGTAGTTTCTCATTGTTATTAATTTAGTTCTTGTCCAAAATGGTCTGCAAAAGTAAGTAATTTCTATGGAATGAAAAACATTCTGAGCGTGTAAATTACAAGTCATAAAACACAATTTGAAAATACCAAACACTCCCGAAAGTACTTGAAGCTAGAAAGTACAATTAGTGATGAGGGATGGGTGATGAGTTGTCATCCTGGGCTTGCCGAAGGATAAGACAATTTAACGAAAAGCATGCCGAACTTTTTCACCGTCAACCAACCTACTTCCTACTAAACCTACCAATCTTCAACTTTTAAACTTATTCATGATGATAGGGTTCATTTTTCAAAATTGTCATCGCTCTATAAACTTGTTCAAGCATAAACAAACGTATCATTTGATGTGAAAACGTCATTTTAGATAAAGATAACTTCCCCTGCGATTTGTCATAAACAGAAGTGTCAAAACCATAAGGACCACCAACAACAAATACCAATCTTTTAATTCCTGAATTCATCTGTTGCTGTAAATGCTTTGCAAACTCTACAGAACGATACTCCTTCCCTTTCTCATCCAACAACACCAACTTATCCCCCACTTTCAATTTTGCAAGAATTAAATCAGCCTCCTGTTTTTTCTGCTGAGCTTCAGATAAAGACTTCCGATTTTTTATATCGGGAATTTCCTCATAATCAAAACCTATGTAGTGCTTTAATCGATCTCGATATTTACCCATTCCCTCCAAAAGATATTTTTCATCAGTCTTCCCGATAACTAAAAGCAGGATCTTCATAGATATTCTTTAAAAAGTTACTTATTTTGCGAATACGTACAAAGTAACAGAATCTTATGATCACAAAAGAAAAAGTACTCCCATTTATACATCTAGCTCTGGCAGAAGACATCCGTGATGGAGACCACAGCTCCTTAGCCTGTATTCCTAAAGAAAAAACAGGAAGAGCACATTTACTGATCAAAGACGACGGAATTATTGCAGGGATACAATTGGCAGAGTGGATTTTTGAAATTATTGACCCCAATATTAAAATGCAAACACTTATTAAAGATGGTGAGCATGTAAAAAAAGGTGACATTGCTTTTATTGTTGAAGGGGCTTCCATTTCCTTACTTACTGCTGAACGACTCGTCTTAAATTGCATGCAAAGGATGAGTGCCATTGCCACGAAAACAAATGAATATGTAAAATTGGTTGAAGGCACAAAAACAACCATTTTAGATACTCGAAAAACAACACCCGGAATTCGAATTATGGAAAAATGGGCTGTAAAAATTGGAGGTGGATCCAATCATAGATTTGGTCTTTACGATATGATTATGCTGAAAGATAACCATATCGACTTCGCAGGTGGCATAACGCAAGCGATAGTGAAAGTTCAAAAATATCTAAAAGACAAAAATCTCAATCTTCGTATTGAAGTTGAGGCAAGAGATATAGGTGAAGTTAAAGAAATTATGTCTGTTGGAGGAATTCACAGAATTATGCTTGATAATTTTACTCCTGCAGAAACAATCATAGCTGTTGAACACATAAATGGAGCATACGAAACCGAATCTTCGGGTGGCATTACCGATAAAACAATACAATCGTATGCCGAATGTGGTGTAGACTTTATATCTGTAGGCGGCCTAACCCACTCTATACACAATATGGATTTAAGTTTAAAAGCATTTTAGTAAATTGTGAAAATTCTAATTTTATCTCTTTGAAAATAAAAGAACTCTCACAAAAGCTCATCATTCCCGGTTTAGAAGGACTTAGTCTTTACGAGGTGTCTATGTTTTTTTATAAAGGATTGGTTGAAGGAGCTCTTACCACTCGTGCTTCATCTTTAGCTTTTAATTTCTTTTTGGCCTTTTTCCCATCCATCATCGTCCTTTTCACACTCATACCTTTTGTGCCTATCGAAGGCTTTCAAGAGCAACTTTTTGTTCTGATTATGGACATCCTGCCTCCATCAACCTATGAGGCGACCAAATCAATCGTTGACGACATTGTAAATCACGAACAAGGAGGCTTACTTTCCTTAACCTTTATTTTAGCGCTTTACTTTTCAACCAATGGGGTTAATGCCATGATTACCGGCTTTAATACGACCTATCATCTTACAGATAAAAGAACCTGGATTCAACTTCGATTATTATCATTTGTATTAACACTAATACTAGCTATCCTACTCATATTAACCATCATATTTCAAATATTCTCTCAGGGTTTTATGAATAACTTAGTAGCAGAAGGCTATCTGCAACAATATTCGGCAGACATCATATTATACGCCAAATGGATTATTCTAGTTGTCGTATTATTCATCAGTATTAGTATATTATATTATTATGGTCCGGCTGATAAAAGCAAATGGAAATTCTTATCAGCAGGTTCTATTTCAGCAACAATATTAAGTGTAATCACATCTCTTGGATTTAGCTATTATGTAGACAACTTTGCACAATACAATCAACTATATGGTTCCATTGGTACATTATTAGTCATATTACTTTGGATGTATTTCAACTCCATAATTTTACTATTAGGTTTTGAATTAAACGCAAGCATTGTAAGTGCCAAAGAAGGGCAAAATAAAGTTGATTAAGAAAAAATCACTTGTCCAATTTAGACCTAAGAATACAATTCAGCTAAACAATCTACAGCGTAATCAATCTCTTCTTTCGTATTAAACCTAGAGAATGAAAAACGAATGGTAGGTCGATCTACCGGAGCTTCAATGCCTGCCAATACATGAGAACCCGCATTGGCACCAGAAGTACAAGCAGACCCACCTGAACAGGCAACTCCCATAATATCCATATTAAACAACAACATCGGAGCTATATCCGTTGGAGGTAAAGAAACACTTAACACCGTGTATAAACTGCGAGCTAAATTGTTACAATCGGCATTATATGCAACACCTTCAATAGAACTATTTAGTCGCTCTATCATGTAAGACTTTAGCTCTATTACATACTCTTTATGAGCTATCAGATTTTCAAAAGCTACATCCATAGCCTTTGAAAGCCCTACAATACCATATACATTTTCGGTACCTCCACGCATATTGCGTTCTTGAGAACCTCCATGAATTAGCGGATTGATCTGAATATCCTTATTTACATACAAAAAACCTATTCCCTTCGGACCATGAAATTTATGAGCTGAACATGTAAGAAAATGCACCTTATCAATTACTTTCATATCAAATCGATAATGCGCCATGGTTTGCACAGTATCCGAATGAAATATAGCTCCATGTTTTTCACAAATTTCAGAAACACGCTCTAAAGGTAATAAGTTCCCCACTTCATTATTGGCATGCATCAAAGAAACCAAAGTCTTTGGACAGGTAGATAAAATTTGATCCAAATGTTGTAAATCTACATGTCCATTTTCATCTAAATGCACATAAGTAAGTTCCACCAATCCTTCGGCCTTTAACTTTTCTACCGTATGACCAACCGCATGGTGCTCAATAGTAGAAGTTACGATATGCCTAACCCCTAAATCTCTAACAGCACATTGAATAGCCATATTATCAGCCTCAGTACCACCGGATGTAAAGAATATTTCCCCTGGCGTACAATTTAAATGTTTCGCCACATTTTTTCTGGCACGCTCAATAAGCGACCTTATTTTTCTTCCAAAAAAATGAGTCGATGACGGGTTTCCAAAGCCATCTTTTAAAACAGGCACCATAGCCTCAAAAACCAAAGGGTCCATAGGCGTGGTAGCAGCATTATCTAAATAAACTTTCATAAATAAGTTTAAAGATTAAAAGTTAAAGATTAAAAGCTAAATCCCTATAGCTATCGGGGTTCAATTTTTAATTACAAATCACGAATTTCTTTCATAAAACGTTGCGCCAAAGCATCTGCCTTTTCGGGAGTAATACTCTCAGTATAAACCCTGATAATAGGTTCTGTATTCGATTTCCTCAAATGAACCCATTCCTCGTCAAAATTTATCTTTACCCCATCCGTACAATCTACATCCTCGCCTTTGTATTTGTCAGCCATTAAAACTAGTAGACCATCAACGTCCAAATCCGGAGTAAGCTGAATTTTTTGCTTGGACATAAAATAATCTTTGTACTGCTTTCTCAAATCAGAACAAGTCAATTTTGACTGTGCAAGATGGGTCAAAAACAATGCCACTCCAACCAATGAATCCCGGCCATAATGAAGTTCAGGATAAATAATCCCTCCATTACCTTCTCCACCTATTGGCGCTCCTACTTCCTTCATCTTCTCAACCACATTCACTTCTCCCACTGCCGAAGCATAGTAATTTACCCCATGCATCTCACTCACATCACGTAAAGCCCTGGTTGAAGACAAATTAGAAACCGTGTCACCTTTTTTCATTTTCAAAACATGATCAGCAACTGCAACTAAAGTATACTCTTCCCCAAACAAAGATCCATCCTCAGAAACTATAGCTAATCTATCTACATCCGGGTCGACAACAAAACCTAGATCTGCCTTGGTTTCCACAACCATAGAACACAAGTCATGCAAATGTTCTGGTAATGGCTCAGGGTTATGTGGAAAATGACCATTTGGTTCGCAATACAACTCCACCACATCTACACCCATTTTACGCAACAAGGCAGGAAGATAAATTCCTCCTGTAGAATTTACGGCATCTACGACAACTTTAAACTTAGCAGACTTAACGAGTTCTATATCTACAGTAGATAAAGCAAGTACTGCATCAATATGCATTTGCAAATAATCCTTCTTCTCTACAATCCCTAAATCATCTACCTGAGCATAATCAAAAATTTCATTTTCAGCTATTTTCAATATTTCATCTCCATCATCCGCTGAAACAAACTCTCCTTTTTCATTAAGTAGTTTGAGGGCGTTCCATTGTTTAGGGTTGTGACTCGCAGTTAAAACAATACCACCGGATGCATTTTCCATCGGCACAGCGACTTCTACTGTAGGCGTCGTACTCAAACCTAGATCAACCACATCAATGCCTAAAGCTTGCAAACTCGACTGTACTAGGTTCTGAACGATAAGCCCGGAAATTCTAGCATCTCTTCCAACAACAACCTTCAAAGCTCCCTGATTCCTAGATTTCAACCACATCCCATAAGCCGAAGCAAATTTCACCACATCCAATGGTGTTAAATTGGCTCCTACAAAACCGCCTATAGTTCCTCTTATTCCCGATATTGACTTTATAAGTGTCATATATAACCTTTTGTTTAAGCAAATATAAGGATTGAATCTAACAGCAATTAACAGATAGATATAAAGAAACTAACACTATAAAGTGAACAATAAAAAACAGTATTGCACACAACCAAAACACAGTTATTTTTTTGTGAACTTATTTGTGGATAAGTTCAATAGATAAACGTAAAATGAATTGTTAAAAAAACTAGATTTATTTGATACGAATTGTACTTTTGCGTACTTGCTTTACATACCGATAATGAGCCACAAATTTGGGGAAAATAAAAACGACATCACACAACTCATAGAGCGCTATGAGGAAATGTTGAATGGCGATGCCCAATTATTTTTTGATTCACATGAATTCGAAGATATTGCAGATCACTATATCGACAAAGGCCTACTTGGTGAGGCTATGGGAAGTATGGATTTTGCATTTAAACAATACCCCTTTTCCGCAAATTTCCTGATTAAAAAAGCACAAATACTTACCATATTGGAACGCTTACCTGAAGCCGTAACAATTTTGGAGGTTGCAGAAACCCTTGAGCCCGGCAACCCAGACTTACACATAGCCAAAGGAAGTATTTTATCAAAAAAAAGGAAACACCAAAAAGCCTTAAAACATTTCAATAAAGCTCAAAGTCTTTCTGACAACCCTACAGATGTTTACCCATTCATAGCTTTTGAATATCAATGTCTTGGTAAATTTCAGGATGCTATTAAATACTTAACAACTTTTCTTGAACTCGAACCTGAAGATGATATTGCTATTTTCAATATCGCCTATTGTTTCGAGCGATTAGATGCTTATAACGATGCGATAGAATTTTTCAAAAACCTCATCGACAAAGTACCTTATTGCGAAATTACCTGGTATCAATTAGGTTTATTTTACAATAAAACTAAAGATTACAAACAAGCCGTTTGGGCTTTAGATTACGCGATACTTATTGACGAATGTTTCACTGCTGGATATCACGAGAAAGCTAGAAGCTTAACCCAAATGGGTAAAACTAAAGAAGCAATTAATACATACCTACTCACTTTTGCTTTTGAAGATGCTACAGGCTATACTTACCTCAAAATAGGTTTGTGTTACAAGGAATTATCAATGCACAAACAAGCCATTCGTTATTTCACAAAAGCTTGTCACGAAGACCCGCAACTCTCTGAAGCCTGGATGGAAATTGGGCTTTGTTACGATGCTTCGGGTTCAACTGAAGAAGGCTTACACTATATTAAAAAAGCTATAGACCTAAACCCTGACGACTTAGAATACCTTTACATTCAGACAAAAATTTACAAAAAAACAGGCTTGTATGCTGAGGCTGATTTAGGCTATCAAAAACTTATTGAATTAGGCTGCGACTCCCCTACAATATGGATGGAATATGCTAATTTAATGAGAGAAATAAACGAGACTAAAGATGCAATAAACCTATTAAAACAAGGGATTAAGCATAACAAAAATCATGTCGATTTACTCTTCAGGTTAGGAGCCTACCTTTTCCTTGACGGACAAGTAAATTATGCCGGTAAATATTTACAAAAAGCTAATGCTATTAACCCTGATTCAAAAATACAGCTCTTTGAGCACATACCCGGCCTTGAAAAAAATAATGAATTTAAACAACTTCTAAACACATTCGAATGAATTTTTCGCTACCCCATATCCCCAAAAGAACAACAAGTCCACGAAACGAGGGCTTAACAATGGTAATGGACAAAGGATTGAGCCTAAGAGAGGCTAAAGATATGATCTCAGCCTCCTCAAAACACATTGATTTAGTAAAACTAGGGTTTGGAACATCTTATCTGGAAGAAAACTTAAAAGAAAAAATAAAACTTTATAAAGATGCCGGCCATAAAGTTTATTTTGGCGGCACGCTTTTTGAAGCTTTTGTTATTCGTGATATGTTTCAGGAATTCTTAGACTTAGTAGATCGTTTCAACTTGGATACCGTTGAAATTTCAGATGGTTGTGTAACTATGGATCATGATAAGAAGTGTGAGTATATAAACATCCTTTCGCAAAAAACTACTGTATTATCTGAAATTGGTTCTAAAAGTGCAGATGTCTTAATTCCACCATACAAATGGATTCAGATGATGGATAAGGAATTAAATGCCGGATCATGGAAAATTATTGCTGAATCCCGTGAGGGAGGTAATGTAGGAATCTGTAGAGATACTGGTGAAGTTCGCTCTGATTTAATTGAGGAAATTTTGACTAAAATCCCAAAAGAAAAGATTCTTTGGGAAGCTCCTCAAAAATCACAACAAGTTTGGTTTATCAAACTAATGGGCTCTAACGTAAATCTCGGAAACATAGCTCCAAATGAAGTAATCCCTCTTGAATGCCTGCGTTTGGGCTTAAGAGGAGATACATTTTTTGACTTTTTACCAAAGAAATAATGAAAATAATTAGCACAAAAGAACTTAAAACAAAACTGAAAAACAATGAAGATTTTCAGCTCATAGACATTCGTGAACCTTACGAATATGAAGATGGTGCATTGTGCAATGAAAACATCCCGCTTGATAAAATGATGTCTTCTCTTGAGCGAATAGCAAAGGACAAACCAGTAGTCATTTATTGTCAATCCGGAAGAAGAGCTTCTGCTATTATTTACATGTTGGAAAAAGAATATAAATTAGATAATTTATTTTGCTTAGAAGGGGGGTATAACGCCTATATGGAAGAAGAATATGCCTAACCGATCTAAATTAGATTACCTGTGGGTCGCACTTAAAGGGTTTACCATGGGTGCTGCTAATGTAATTCCTGGAGTTTCCGGAGGAACTATAGCCTTGGTTACCAACATTTACGAGGAACTTATCAATTCTTTAAAATCTTTCGACAAAAAAGCACTTCAATTCTTTCTACAACGAGATTTCAAGGGCTTACTAAACCATGTCAATGCAAAATTCCTTTTCTTTTTACTTTTAGGTGTAACACTAAGTATATTAAGCATTGCTAAATTATTTGCTTATCTTCTAGTAGAACACCCAACACAAATTTGGGCTTTCTTTTTCGGCCTTGTTCTTGCCTCTGTTTACTATGTAGGTAAAACCGTTGAAAAATGGACTTGGGGAAATATTAGTTTTTTTGTCTTAGGAACTCTTATTGCACTACTGATCTCGTTTACAAACCCTGTCCCTACAGCCAATGGTAATTACCTGTTTGTGTTTTTTTGTGGTATTATAGGCATTAGTGGCATGCTACTACCGGGACTATCCGGATCCTACATACTCATGCTTCTTGGCAACTATAAACTTTTAATGGTTGATGCAATCAATACACTTTCAACGAGTATTAAAATGATATTATCCGGCGATTTTTCATTTTTAAACAATCCTGAACATGTAACAGGACTGATTCACTTCGGTCTATTTTTATTGGGATCTGTTTTCGGAATGGTAACATTTTCTAAAGCTATTGCCTGGGTTTTTGAACGCTTTAAAAACAGCACCATCTCTCTTTTAACAGGGTTTGTTTTTGGATCTTTAGCTATTATCTGGCCATGGAAAAACACCATTACCAATCCTGCTATTCTTGATAGACACGGAAAAGAAATTATGATTGGCTACGAACGATTTATCCCAACTCAACCAGACCAAACGACAATGATTACTTTGCTTTGTATTGTTTTTGGTATGGTCTGTATTTGGGCTATCGAAAAAATGGCTGAAAAACAAAGCAAATGAAACAATTTGGACTCATTGGTAAAACGTTGGGACATTCCTTTTCAAAATCCTATTTTGAAGACAAATTCCGTAAAGAGCATATTCAAAATGCCTCCTACGACAATTTCCCATTAAAATCTGTGGAAGAATTTAAAACACTCATCAAAAAAAATTCTTTTAGTGGAATAAATGTGACAATCCCCTACAAAGTATCTATCATCCCTTTACTGGATGAGTTATCTGAGGAAGTACAATCAATTGGTGCTGTAAACACAATTCAATTTAAAGATGATAAATTAATTGGTTATAATACAGACTATATAGGCTTTCATAACTCCATAAAACCTTTTCTTGAAAATACGATGGAGCAGGCTTTAATACTGGGTACCGGTGGAGCTTCCAAAGCGATTGTCTATGCCTTGGGAAAAATTGGCATTAAATGTTTATGTGTGTCACGATCGCCCAAAGAAAACCAATTAAACTACGAAGAACTAAATGAGTTTGTATTAAAACACCATTTACTCATCGTCAACACCACTCCTTTAGGAACGAGTCCAAATATTAATGAATGCCCGGATATCCCCTATCAATACATCACAGAAAATCATTTATTAGTGGATTTGGTTTACAATCCGGCAGAAACACTTTTCTTAAAAAAGGGAAAAGAAAAACGAGCAACTATTCTCAATGGAAAATCAATGCTCGTTCATCAAGCCGAAGAGGCTTGGAAGATCTGGAATTCCTAACGATACTCCAACCGTAAAATTTCTATATCTTTTTTAAGTCGCTCCATATCATTAGGAAGCGTACCATCGTAATACCCTCTAATTCTTTGTTTCTTATCCATCAATACAAAATTTTCTGTATGGATGAAATCTCTTTCTCCACCATCACCCTCCGTAAGCACTGCAAAATAGGATTTTCGTGCTAGCGAATAGATTTCCTCTTTTGCTCCTGTAAGCATGATCCACTTATCAGGATTAACCCCGTATTTATCGGCATAAGCTTTTAAAACTTCTACAGAATCCATTTCGGGGTATACCGTATGAGAAACAAACATAATATCCTCATCGTGCAGGTAAAAATCATGCAAACCTTTCATTTGAGTTGTCATCTTTGGGCATATATTCGCACAAGTGGTAAAAAAGAAATCAGCAACATAAATTCTCCCATCCACATCCTTTAAGCTAATTGCATCTCCTAGCTGACTGTACAACTCAAATTCAGAAACACGATGTTCCGACCCATTTGCCTGCACAGATTCATCAACCAATTTAGGGTTTACATCTGAGGGTTTGTAAATTTTTAAAAGAGCATCTTTTTTTATCTGTGGATAAACTGCAAAAACACCAACTGCAATAATAGCAGAAAGAATCAATAATCTACTTTTGGTTCTGGACCTGGTTGTCATATCCTTTAATTTTCAGCAAATTTATGGATAAAAAAAGCCCCGCATGTACGGGGCTCCAAATTATTTTACAAATTGTTTTGATAGTTTTTTATTCTTCGATCCTTCAGAATAATCATAGAATCCTTCCCCGGATTTAACTCCTAATTTACCGGCAGTCACCATATTTACCAATAAGGGACATGGAGCGTATTTCGGATTACCAAATCCATCGTGAAGTACTTCTAAAATTGAAAGACAAACATCCAAACCAATAAAATCAGCTAAATGCAATGGCCCCATCGGATGTGCCATTCCTAACATCATTACCGTATCAATTTCTTCAACACCGGCTACCCCTTCATACAAAGTAGATATAGCCTCGTTAATCATTGGCATTAATATACGATTGGCAACAAAACCCGGATAATCATTTACTTCTACCGGAGATTTTTTAAGATCTCTCGATAATTGCATAATTTCTTCTGTTACTTTATCAGAAGTTGCATAACCGCGAATAATCTCAACTAATTTCATCACCGGAACCGGATTCATAAAGTGCATTCCAATCACTTTTTCAGGTCGCTTGGTAACGGAACCAATTTTAGTAATTGAAATGGAAGATGTGTTCGAAGCTAATATCACATTCTCATTACAGATCTCATCCAATTGAGAAAAGATCTTCAATTTTACATCCATATTCTCTGTGGCTGCCTCAACCACCAAATCAACATCTGTAACACCATTATTCATGGATGTAAAAGTGGTAATATTCCCTAAAGTATTTAGTTTCTGCTCTTGAGATATCTTTTCACGTTTTACCATTCTATCAAGATTCTTCTCAATAGTTTTTATTCCATGTGCTAAAGAGTCCTCAGAAATATCTATTAACGAAACTTTGTACCCACACTGGGCAAAGGTGTGTGCAATACCATTCCCCATAGTACCTGCACCAATAACTGCTACTTTTTTCATCATATTTATTTTCCTCTTCCCTGAAAGACAATTTTAAAGGTGTATATCAAAACTTTCAAGTCATTAAATAACGACATATTTTCTATGTAAATAATGTCATATCGTAAACGATCAACCATTTCATCTACCGTGCTTGCATAACCAAACTTCACCATTCCCCAGGAAGTAATCCCCGGTTTAACTCTTTGAACATGCTTATAATACGGAGCCTTTTCGATTATCTGTTTTGCATAAAACTCCCGTTCCGGACGTGGCCCTACAATCGACATATCTCCAACCAACACATTCCAAAACTGTGGCAATTCATCAATTCTGTACCGACGCATTACACTCCCCCACTTTGTTATTCTAGGGTCATCATCACTCGACAATTGAGGTCCATTCTTTTCAGCATCTACATACATAGACCTAAATTTAATAATTTTAAACAATTCACCGTAGATTCCAATTCGTTCCTGATAGAAAAATATAGGACCTTTAGAACCAATTTTAACAAAAATTATAGCAAGCAAATAAACCGGTGATAATAATAATAAAGCTATTACAGACACAACAATATCTATAATTCGTTTTAAAACAAATTGCCAGACATACATTAAATCATGTTTAATTTCAATCAGCGGTACGTCAAACATAGATTTCATTTTCACTTTTCCAGCAAGAATATCATAATTATTAGGCTTTACTTTAATTAGCACATCAACACCTTCCAGGTCATTAATAATCCCCTCTAAAATCTGATTTTGTTCAGAACGTTCTATGGCTATGAGAACCTCTTCAATGTTTTTTGACTGAATTACTGCACGTAAATCTTTATAAGAACCTAAATAAGGGATATGCGCTTTTAATTTACACCCTTTTTCGTCCATCCCATTTACAAATCCAATAATTAAATTCCCTCCGGACTTTCGACTTTCTGTAAGATTTCTGTACATAGTAACTGCACTGTCTGCACCACCAACGATCAAAGTTTTAAACCCAATTTCTCTTTTATGGATTCTATGAACTGTCCTTGATGTAAAAATATAACGGAATGTGTAAGTAACAACAAAATGAATGACAAACAAGGTCGCTATAGAGCTATAATAATTTTTATAACTAGGAATAAAATCATCCAATATGGCAACAAAGAAAATCACCAACACCCCTATTAAAGACTGTAATAAGGTTTGCCCGAGTTCAATCAGTCTCGATCGACGGTAAACATTTTCATAATAACCTAAAAGCGTATAAAGTACAAGCCAAAATATGGTTACCGAAACAATTCCCAACCAAAATCGATTATTAAATAACAAAACAACATCTGCACCAAACACCTGCGGTTCTACAACTTCTTTCCTATAGGTGAAGAATAAAAACCAGGCAGTGGCAGCAGACAGTGAATCTAAAAGTATATACTTTAGACGCTGTATTTTTCTATTCATTATTGTTCGTGAAGCCATTTGATATTGTCAAAATAAAATGATGCTTTTTCACTCGATGTAGACTTAATAGCACCAATAAAAACCCCAAATTTATCGGTAGAATTACCCAAATTCACTTGGTTAGTCATATGAACATAAATTTTATTCCAATCGTCACTTGGACTTATTTGTATAGACTCAAATCGATGAATTACATCTGTTTCATTAGATTTAACAGCCACCCCTAATTTAAATGAATGGTCACAACGATAATCCATCTCCAACATAGTCGCATTATAAAGGGGATTTAAAGAAATAAACTCCGAACTAATCAACTCAAAAAAATCATTAATGCTATCTAGATGAATTTCGCCACTTCTATTACCTTCAAAAACCAAATCATCCAAATTGGTTTTAACTAAGTTGGTATCACTATCCTCTGAAGTATCTAAAACGGTCCCGGCATCTTCAAAGCTTTCTATAAATAGAAATTCTGTGTTCTCCGTATAATTAGTAGTTGCTTTAACCACTACCATACTATCTCTGTAAAGATTTACCCTATTGGAAATAGCTAACTGGTAAGTCCCTCCATCTTGTACAAACAAATTACAAGCTTCGAAAAATGGATAAATAATTCTGGTAGCCGAGATTCCATTGGCTTTTATACCCGAAGAAATCCTAAATTCATGTTCCCCCTCGGCTAAAATTGGTACAATAGCCGGTAACTCAAAAGCTCCTAAAAAATTCCCATCCATAGTCACCCATGCATCTGTAATTTTTTGAGAATCGGAGCCTTCATAAGATTCCGTTTTCAGGTCAATAGCCTCAATACGCAAATACGAAGGTATTTCTGCCTTAAATTGCTCCTTTGAACAAGAACTTACTACTAATAACAAGAGTGCCGGCAACACTTTTTTAAGCATTGTGTAGAGTTTTAGCTATTCTTTCGTTTATTTTTTCCATAATAATATGAGCAACACGTAGGGCTTCACATCCTTCGTTTAACGTTACAAGCGGCGTATTATTGTTCTGTATCGCCTGTGCAAAAGTAAATAATTCCTCTTGTATAGCATTCAGTTCTTTGATCTTTGGTTTTTGAAGACTCACCGTCTTTTTATTCCCTTCCGTATCAACTTCTATATTCATTGCTAAAGGGTTCCATGATTTTACCTCACTTAAACTTACAATCTCTGTTTTCTTTTCTAAGAAATCTACTGATATATAGGCATCTTTCTGAAAAATCCTTGTTTTACGCATCTTTTTTAAGGACACCCTGCTCGCTGTTAAATTAGCTACACAACCATTTTCAAACTCAATTCTTGCATTCGTAATATCCGGATTATTACTTACTACTGCTACTCCACTAGTACTAATGTGAGTAATACCCGAATTGACAATATTTAAGATGATATCTATATCATGAATCATTAAATCCAAAACTACAGACACATCTGTACCCCTCGGATTAAAACTCGATAATCTATGAGTTTCAATAAATAATGGATTCTTAATAAATGGTTTTGCCGCTATAAAAGCAGGATTAAACCTTTCTACATGTCCAACCTGTACCTTTACATCTGAATTCTCTGCCAAGGCTAAAAGTTCTTCGGCTTCTTCTATCGTATTTGTTACGGGTTTTTCTATAAATACGTGCTTATGATTTAATAAGGCTTTTTTCGCACATTCAAAATGAGAAAGTGTAGGCGTTACAATGTCTACAACATCTGTAGCTGCAATTAACTCTTCAACCGAATTGAATGCTTTAATTGAAAGGTCTCTGCTTAGCTCTTGAGCTAAATCAGTATCCGGATCGTAAAAACCAACCAGATTGTATTCTGCTATCTCTTTTATTAATCGAAGATGTATTCTCCCTAAATGCCCGGCACCTAATACAGCTATTTTCATATTTTCATCGATACTTTAAACCAAAAATAACCTTTTCATTAAGACCTTTATAATCATGAATATTATTTTTGTTCACATTCTACATTTTAATAGCTTCGCAACTATGAATCTAATAGATAACGCAAAACATCAGGGAAAAAGAAAAAAACTAATTCAAGAGCTCAAAACTATGGGTATTGAATCTGCAGAAGTCTTAGATGCCATGCTTAAAGTACCTCGTCATTACTTCCTAGACACTTCATTTGAAGACTTTGCCTATCAAAACAAAGCATTTCCTATTGGGGAAGAACAAACCATTTCTCATCCCTACACCGTAGCTTTTCAGTCCGAAGTATTAGATATAAAAAAAGGAGATAAAGTCCTTGAAATTGGAACAGGGTGTGGCTACCAAACTGCGGTACTATTTCACCTTGGAGCCAAGGTATATTCTATAGAAAGACAACACGCTTTATTTAACAAAGCGAAGCTAATATTAGCTTCTATGCGCATTAAAGCTTTTTTACATTATGGAGATGGTTACCAGGGATTACCCGAAAAATCTCCTTTCGATAAAATCATTGTAACTGCTGGAGCACCGTCAATTCCGGAAGAACTATTCAAACAGCTAGCTATTGGTGGTACAATGATTATTCCTTTAGGTACAGAAGAACAAACCATGTCCCTACTCATAAAAACGTCTGAAAATCAATATAAAAAAATTGTATTTGACAACTTTAAAGAGCGCCATTTTCGCTTCGTTCCGATGCTGAAAAACAAACAATAAGACCTTTATTGGGAAAAATAACCCGTTTTTAAGACAAAAAAAGAGTGTAATATACCGTATTTAGGGCCTAACAACGCTATGCTAACGACTTATCAATAGCCCCTAAAAACCTTACAAACAAAGGGGTTACCCCCCTTTTCAACACCAAAATGTTAATAAGGAGATTTTCATCGTTTTATACTGCCTGCAATTTTTATGGAAATTGTGACTAGGAAAAAAACTTTAACCTAAATCTCTTTTATTATGAAAAAGACTATTCTATTATGGTTCCTAGCTTGTACTTTTGGGGTGAATGCCCAAGACTTTAGCTTTGGAGCTGATGTTCAATCCCGATACGTATGGAGAGGGATTCAATTTGGAGGTGAAAGTCCAAGTTTACAACCAGGCGTTGAAATGACAGCTGGTAACTTTGCAGTA
>JANXFM010000139.1 GCA_024959975.1 Flavobacteriales bacterium | reverse complement strand
TTTTTATGAAAGTAATAGTAATTACTGATTATTGCAGACAAGGGTACTGCGTAGATGAGTAGTTTTATATGAAAATTATCTTTACTCAAATAGGAGTATGCCAGAGCTAAGAGAAGTATCCAAAGTATTAATACATATGATTTCCGCGCTTTAATATTCTTTTGTCTCAAGCTATTAATAAGTTCAATAATAGAAACTATACTTAATAATCCAAAAGTAGACAGACTTATAATGTCGCCCCAATTAAGAACTGTCGTTTGGTTTTCTTCGAGTGAAAAATCCAAAAAAGAAATTAAATTTAATTGGTCTATTGAGAAAAAAGTTGCCATAGTGTAAGTAATAAACCAAGGGCAAACTATGGCAATAATACTTAATATCCAGTGCCGCCATTCTACTTGAGAAAAAATAGACATCCCTATCCAAACTAATGGGATAAATATTAAAAACGGAGGGTGGATTAATGCTGCTAGACTTATAAGAAATGCACTATCAAAAACATTAGAATAAGCGTCTTTTTCTAAATAGCTGCTTAGAGTTTTCTTTAATGCAAGAAGTATGAATCCAATAGATAGTAAGGCCGGGCTTAGGTGAATTACTTCAGGGGAAATGCTGATAAGTAAAAAATAAAATAATGCGGGGTAGAAAGAATTTATAGAAAGAATTTTTTGTCTAACCATTATTCTGTTCATTATAATACATTGCCAAAAAACCAACAATCCAACTAGAATACGCTCTGCAAAAACCGATTTTAAAATTGGGTTGACGAGGTAGTTGTATAATGAGTTTGTTGTGTAATCTGTTGTTTCAGAAATTTCAAAAGAAAACCCCATCCATATAAGAATACAGAGGCTTAGAATAATGAAAACAGAAATTGTCTGAGTGTGACGAAATAAATTAACTATCATGTGGTAAAAATATGTAAATTTGTTCGCGTTAAGAAAAACTATTTACGACATGAACGATTTTATATACGGCATTGGCGATTTATTTGAGGCAACATTTGAGATCCTTGCTTGTGCAGGCAACATGCCTAATCTTATTTTGGGAATAATTGGTGCCGGAGCATTGTTTTATTGTGGTAAAATTTCAGTTACTGAGAAGAATATTTGCGAATAACTTATTTTAATAAACTATTAAAAAGGCGGTCTTAGGCTGCTTTTTTTTATTCAATAAATTTTAGTGGAATTGATCGTGAGAGCCTGGTTATGTGTTTTACCAATGAAACGCTCAATTATTTTTTATAATAATTCATTTCATCGATGTATTCCCACACATTTGGAGGTAACATAGCACGAATATCTTTTTGATCCTTTATCGCATTTCGAATAAATGAAGAGGAAATCTGCATTATTGGAGCCCCTATCAGATTCACCTTTTTATGATTATCCAGAGAACCCGGTGTGGTTGCGAAACGTGGATAAACATATAACTCATGGTTCTCTAAGATCACTTCGTAATTTTTCCACTTGTGGAACGCATTTAGATTATCACCTCCCATAATGAGTGAGAAATGATTATTTGGATATTTTTCATTTAAATGTACTAGTGTATTGATGGTGTATGAAGGTCTGGGGAGACCAAATTCAATATCAGACACGCGCAATCTATCGTAATCTCTAACAGCCCGATGTACCAACTCTAAACGAGCGTAATCGTCTAGTAATGTATTTTTATTTTTAAACGGATTATGTGGACTCACCACAAACCATACCTCATCCAGATCAGTGTAGTTAGCCATGTGATTGGCAATAACTAAATGTCCGATATGTATGGGGTTAAATGTCCCAAAATACAATCCTATTTTTTTCTTATCAGCCATTGATAAAGTCTGTTACTTTTTGATAAGCTTCTTTTTGAGCCATTTTCAAATCGTCATTGATAATTACCAGATCAAAGTCTTTGGCATAGGTCATTTCTTTTTCTGCTTTATCCAATCGCATATTTAAATTGGCCTCACTTTCCGTGTTTCGAGTAATTAATCGTTCTTTTAAAGCATCTACAGAAGGTGCTTTAATAAATACTGAAAGCGCTTTGTTCGGAAATTTTTTCTTCAGATTAATCCCACCTACAACATCAATGTCAAAAATTACATGTTTGCCATTAGCCCATATGCGATTCACTTCAGAACGTAAAGTTCCATAATAACTCCCTTCGTAAACTTCCTCCCATTCTAAAAATTCATCGGCATCAACTTTAGCTTTAAATTCTTCCGGAGATAAAAAGTAATAATGTTCACCATGTTTTTCTTCACCTCTGGGTGCTCTACTACAAGCAGAAATAGAAAACTCTACCGGCACCCCTTGTTTAATCAAGTAGTTAACAATAGTAGATTTACCCGAACCCGAAGGTGCCGAAAAAATGATTAATTTACCTTGACTCATTATAGAACGTTTAATACTTGTTCTTTAATTTTTTCTAATGCATCCTTCATCTGAACCACCAATTTTTGAATTTCAGTGTGGTTCGCTTTAGAACCCATTGTATTAATTTCTCTACCTAGTTCCTGAGAGATAAAACCTAATTTCTTTCCATTAGACTCTTTAGAATCCATGGTTTCAATAAAATAAGCGCAGTGATTTTTTAATCGAACTTTCTCCTCAGAAATATCCAACTTTTCGATGAAATAAATCATCTCTTGCTCCAATCGATCACGATCAAAATCTACCGATTGTAATACATCTGTGAGTTTCGTAGAAATACGTTCTTTAATGGTATTAACTCGCTCTTCCTCATATTTTGGCACTTCATTGTGAAGCGAATTAATCGCTGTAATTTGCTTTTTAATATCGTTTTCCAGAGATAACCCTTCTGCTTTACGATAATCTATCAAAGCCTCAACGGCTTTTTCAACCACCCCTATCACAGCTTTCCATTCTTCTGCATCAATTTCTTCACGCTCAACTTTCATTGCATCAGGTAAACGCATGGCAATACTCAATAATTCGCCTGCAGCTACTTTCTCATTTCCAAATTCCTGAAGCGAATTCATGTACACATCTACCAGGTCTTTATTAATCCTATGTTGAGAGTCTGTACCTGTATTTTCGACAAAAATAGACAACTCTATTTTTCCTCTGCGAAGTGTTGAAGAAAGAAAAGAACGCACTTGCAATTCTTTTTCTTTATAAAAAGAAGGTATTCGAATGTTTATATCGACTTGTTTAGAGTTTAAACTCTTTACTTCTACTGTGATTTTCTTTTGGGGAAGAATTAAAGTAGCTCTCCCAAAGCCTGTCATCGATTGAATCATAAATAACTATTTGTTGTAAAAATACGCAAATTTGTTGGGGAACAAACCCCTATTCCTCTACTGCTTTTGGCTTTCTACCCACAAGGTAAACTCCAATAAATATAATTAAAGATGCTAAAACCTTGATTGGGTCCAATTTATCAGAACCCAGTATCAAAGCGATTATAGTGGCTAAAACCGGCTGTAAATAAATGTAAAACCCAACGGTTGATGCCCGCAATCTTTTTAATGCATATATATTACACATGTAGGCCACAAATGATGTACCAATAACCACAAAAGCTATTTCTCCCCATATTTTATCGGAAATTCCTCCCCATTCCACGGCTAACGCATCACTATATCCAAAGGGTAAAATGACCACAAAACCAATACTAAACATCCATTTCATAATGGTCAAAAAATGATATCGGGTCATTAATGGTTTTACAATCATCAGATAAATAGCATATGAAAAGCTATTAATCAATATAAATAAATTCCCTAAAGCCAAATTTGGGTTTCCGGTTTCTAGTTTTCGTCCGTAAATAGTTATTATAATTGCTCCAATAGCCCCTAAAACAACTCCAACTATGCGAAGAGGTAGCTTTTTTTCTCCATGGAAAATTATTGCCAAAATAAATACAATTATTGGTGTCGACGTCATAGTAACAGCAGCATGTATGGGGGTCGTGTAGTTTAATCCTTTTAAAAAAAACGACATATTAATTGCAACACCAAAGAGTGCACACAAAATTAAAATCCCATAATCTTCGCGCTTAACTTTTTCCCTGATCCATATGCGATGAACCATACGAAATAGAATCATACCACCTGTGACCCTTACCAATATGAATCCCATTGGTTGAATGGTATCGGGCATTACATCTTTTGCTAAAGTAAACGTAAGTGCATAGATAAGATTGGCAAAGAACAATGCCAAATGCGATTTGAGGACATCATTCATTTGCCAAGATATTTTTTAATGCCTCAATAGTCTTTTTAGAATTCCCTATAAAAATTTTATCAGCTACAATAAAAATAGGTCTTTTAAGAAAGGTATATTCCTCCAAAATAAGATTTTTAAAATCTTCTTCCTGCAAATTTTTGTCTTTCAGCCCCATACTTTTATACTTCATGGCTCTTTTACTGAACAAGGCCTCGTAAGAAGATGTGTGCTTATACATCTCTTCAATTTGCAGCTCGGTAATTGCTTCAGTTTTTATGTCTTGAAGCTGAAAATGGTTGTCTTTTAATTCTTTTAGTATACGCTGACAGGTATTGCAAGTAGAGAGATGATAAGCTTTTTTCATATTTAAATAGACTATAAATTAGTTGCAAATATACTAAAGCAATTCCAAGTAATATGCCTGAAATTAGTGATCAGGTATCAGCTTTCAGTAAAAAATGGTAGACTGTAAAAATATTTCTACATTTGTATTAACCAATATACAATACATTATGTCAGATCAACGTTTTGCCGTGATCGGTCTTGGTCAATTTGGATCGGCCATAGCTAGAAACTTATCTAAACGTGGAGCAGAAGTACTCGCCATAGATTCCTCCCTTGAAAAAGTAGAAAACTTAAAGGACGAGGTATCACATGCCGTAGCGCTGGATGCAACAGATAAGAAGGCGCTTTTATCACAAAACATACAAGATGTAGATGCTGTAGTTGTTGCTATTGGCGAACATTTCCAAGGCTTACTCCTTTGTACTTTTCTTTTAATGGAACTCAAAGTAAAGCGTATCATCACACGTGCTATGGGTAACGATCAGAGAAGGATTTTAGAAAAAATGGGTGTCACTGAAATTTTATCTCCTGAAGATGAAGTAGGTGGGAATGTTGCAGAAATGCTTATTAATCCTGAAGTGGTTATGTGCATTCAACTGCCCGACGATTATGAAATTGTTGAAGTTAAAGCACCCTCTGAGATCTGTGGAAGAAACTTAGGTGATATTGGCTTAAGAGAAAAGTATAAACTGAACCTTGTTACCATTCTAAGAAAACAAGAAGGTAGTACCTTAGAAAATAGTACCAAAGATTATCATATTATTGGAGTTCCTGATTCAAATACGGTAATCGAAAAAACAGATATTATTGTTGTTTTTGGTCTTACAAAGAATATAGAACGTTTCCTGGAAATAAATAAATAAGCCTTCAGTAGTCAGCTTAAAACTATTAAATAGACAATAATGAGAGGATTTATTATTACAGGAACAAGTAGTGGTATTGGTAAAGCATTATGCGAGTTACTTTTAGAAGATGAAAACAATAGGGTTTTTGGCATTTCTAGAACTCAAAAAATTGAGCACTCCAACTACAAACATCTTTCTTTAGACCTAAATGATATTGCTGAAATCGAAGCTTTAGAATTCCCCGATTGGAGTAATGCCGAACAGATCAGTTTAATACATAATGCGGGTTGGATAGGTCCAATCCAAAAAATGGGAAAACAAGAATTAGGAGCTATAGCTGCCTCCTATATTATTAATCTTGTTGCTCCCGCCGTGCTTTCAAATCATTTTATTGCTAGATACAGGTCTTCAAAAGCACAAAAAGTAATCTTAAGTATTGGCTCAGGCGCTGCACATACTCCTGTTGCCGGATGGAATACCTACTGCTCTTCGAAAGCGGGCTTAGATATGCTTAGCAGATGTATTGACGAAGAATACGATGATATTATTAACCTTTCTATTGCTCCGGGTAAAGTAGATACACCTATGCAAAATGACATTCGTTTTGCTGATGAGAAAGAATTCCCTCGTTTAAAAGAATTTCAAAATTATCATAATAAAGGGGAGCTTACCGGTACAAAAGAAGTCGCTGAGAAATACAAAAAAGTGCTATATAAACCTGCACAACATCTTCATATAGATCGTATCTCTGATATTTAAAACTCTTCTGAAAAAGGAATAACATTGAGTAATTGAGATAAACTATCCCTATACGTCTCAAAGTACACTCTGGAATTATTACTAATAGGATCTGAAGGAGGTAACTTGCTTTTGAAAGGATCTACTTGCATTCCGTTTTTCCAAAAACGATAACACACATGAGGTCCTGTAGCTAAACCTGTACTACCTACATATCCAATAGTTTGCCCTTGTTTTACATGAGTTCCCGGACGAATACCCTTTGCAATTTTTGACATGTGTAAATACTGAGTAGTGAAAGTGCCATTATGGCGAACTTTCACATAATTACCATTGTATTTCGCGTATTTAGCTACCTCAATTACACCGTCTGCAGTAGACCAAATAGGTGTGCCACGAGGAGCAGCATAATCCGTTCCCTTATGTGACTTCCATTTCTTTTGAACCGGGTGGAAACGATTTTTTGAATAACGAGAAGAGATACGGCTATTCTTAACCGGAGTTTTTAAGAAGAACTTGCGAAGATTTTTACCGTCTTGATCAAAATAATCGTCAAAACCTCCGTCATGGAAAGGAAATGCATAGAAATCCTTTTCCAAATGGTTAAAATAAACAGCTTTTACATTTCCTACACCCACGAATTCACCTTCTAAATATTTTGCCTCATATAAAACTTTAAAACGATCTCCCGGTTGTACATGCCTGAAATCTAATGTCCAGCAATAGATTTCATCAGAAATTATCTCACATAGTCGATCTGACATTCCTAGGGAAGCACCTGTTAAAAAGAAGCTGGATCCTTTTTCAATAATCCCCGCATCTTCAATCAATTTAACTTCCACAGGCTTTTGTGCTTGATAAACTTTTAGCGTGTCTCTGAAATCGTAAACCACATAATTAATCTTATCTTCCTCGTAAATGAAAATTTGTGCGTTTTCTCTTCCTGCTGTGTCCTGTACACAAAACATTGCATAAGGATGACCTGCTTTTAAATACCGAACATCATATTCTGTTTTTCGAGTTTTTCGAGCTATTTTGTCAATTTGTGAATACGAAACTCCAAATTCATTAAGTATTTTACCTAAGGATTGTCCGGATCGAATCTCATCTTTAACAACAAGAAAGGTGTCGGCTTCAAAACCATATTCTATTATTGGTTCAGGAGCTACAATTACAGGGTTCACAACACTTCCAGAATCTTCTTTAGGGGAGGAGCAACTGAATAAAAACAACAAAATGACAGATAGTATAGTAGTACTACGCTTCATAAATCAAAATCATAAGAGCCAAAAAAATTATTCCAGTTCGAATTTATGAATTTATATGAGGTCGTTTTTTCTTAATGAAAATTTCTATTAACAAAATAATTCATATTGTTTATTAGTTCTCAGGATAGGTTTGTATTACACAAAAAGACTCAGTGAATAATATTTAAGACATTATAAAAAGAACATCTTTTTTAGCCCCTTTTTTTCAATCTAATACGTCGTAATTATCTCTGTAGTCTTTTTAGCATTTACACATAAAACCGGGATATGATATTTGTTTGAAATAAGCTCTTGTTCTCTCGATACTCCAAATAATTCGGTATAAACTTCCTCTTGATAGTTGATGATGGTAATCAAATCGGCTCCTACTTTGTAGGCAAAATCAAGCAATACGTTAGGGGTAATAGAATTTTCTGTGTAATCTAAAGAGTATTTTACATTGTGGTCAGAAATGTAATCTGCGACTTGTTTAATCATCCTATTTACTTTGTCCGTTGGCAATGAATCTTTGTCGCGCTTAATCAATAAATGAATTCTAGCTTGATATGCCGCCGCTAGTTTTATAGAAACATCTAACTTCTGTCTAGTTTCTAAACGCGAGTCTAATGGTACAACGATAAGTTGCACAAGACTATCTCTTGATTGTTGACTAATTAATATAGGTGCTTTGCAATTTGCTAGGATTCGCATAGCATTACTTCCCGTAAACCATTGCATCCCCTTCAATCCGTGCGTCCCCATAATAACAAGATCAGCTTCAATTTCACAAGCTACGTCTCCGATAGATTTCATGAATTCACCAATACGAACAAGGTTTTTTACTTCCACATTGTGCTCAGCTAAAATTTTATTGGAAATTATCTTTAATTCGGTTCTTGCCTTATCAACTTGCTTTTGGTTGTCTACAACATGTAAGTGATATAAATCTAATTTTGAATGAGTAGCCAAAACAACGGCATCGTTTAAAGCGGCAAGAGAAATCTTCGAAAAATCGCTGGGTACTAGTAAACGTTTAAGTCTCATAAGCCTATAATTTATACATTAAACCTACTAAATAATTAAAAATTCTTATTGTCAATTTACGAAAATTTAAGCTTATTGTCAACTGATTGTTAGTTGCTTAATGTGATTATAGTTGCAATTATTCTATAGAAATAATCTGTTTTATTCTTTCGGCATATAAAATTAGTGATGAATGAAAAATTAATCAATAAGGTCCAATTGAAACCCCTTTCATAAGATTCCCATTATTAAAGAATATATTTGCAAAAAAAACATTGTAAGATGAGTTTATTAATCGTTGGAACGGTTGCTTTCGATAAAATCGAAACTCCATTTGGTAAAACAGATAAAATTTTAGGAGGAGCCGGAACATATATTGGAATTGCTTCTTCATATTTTACCGATCAGTTAAATATCGTGTCGGTTATCGGAGAAGACTTCCCTGAGAAATACCGTAAAATCCTTAAAGACCACAAAATGAATACTGAAGGTATTCAAGAGGTTAAAGGAGGACAAACCTTCTTTTGGGAAGGCAAGTACCATACCGACATGAATAGCCGAGATACTTTAGCTACCGAACTAAATGTGTTGGCTGACTTCGACCCTATAGTTCCGGAAAGCTATCAGAATTGCGAATTTTTAATGCTTGGAAACCTAGATCCTACAGTTCAAAGTAAAGTCCTTACTCAATTAAAGACTAGACCTAAGCTCGTGGTCATGGATACGATGGACTTCTGGATGGATATTGCATGGGATGCTCTTATGGAAACTGTTAGTATGGTCGATGTGCTTACTATTAATGATGAAGAAGCTCGTCAAATGTCAGGTGAATATTCATTGGTTAAAGCGGCTCGCAAAATTTTATCAATGGGACCTAAATATCTTATCATAAAAAAAGGGGAACATGGTGCTTTACTTTTCGATAAAAAAGAAAATTGCTTCTTTGCTCCTGCACTGCCTTTAGAAGAAGTTTTCGATCCTACCGGAGCGGGTGATACTTTTGCCGGTGGATTTATTGGGTATCTGGCAAAAACTAAAGATCTGTCTTTTAGTAATATGAAACGAGCGATTATTTACGGATCTGCTTTAGCATCACTTACCGTTGAAAAATTCGGAACGGATAAAATAGCTTACTTAAGCCAGGAAGCTCTTAACAATAGAATTGAGGAGTTTAAAGCTTTGGTTCAGGTAGATATTAAGATGATTGATTGATGTAGTTGTTAGAAATATCACAACCAACAACTAAATTCGTAAATTTATCTGGTGAAAAAACTACTTTACATACACCTATTTGGAGTGTTTTTACTTGGTTGCCAGGTTCAAGGACAAGATACGCTTCATCTCAGAGATGGTACATTGGTAGTTTGTCGCATTATAGAAATAAGCGATTTTATATTATATGCAGATGTGCATGATGATCCTTATCCGGCAACTTTTTTTGCTGATGATGTTTCGTATCTGAAAATAGACCCACAAAACAATGTGGTTATCAGGCAATTAAAACAAGGGGTAAAAGAAGCTATGAAATTCTCAAATCCTCTGGAAGATAATAGCCTTTATGGATTTTATTTTGGAATGCCATACGATTCTATCTCAAATCATATAAATACAGAAAGCCTTTATCAAACGGATAGTTTAGGAAACCCGATTTTGGTTCCTTATGACCCTATGAATAAGACTTTTTCTGATCGATTAAAAAGTTTAGCAAAAAGTTTGGGTGGCACATCTTTGGCCTGGCTTGTTAAAGGGTTGTAAATGCTTACTCAAATTTTATCAAAACTTGATTTTTATCTACAGCACTAGATTTCTCAACTTCAATTGATTTCACAACTCCATCAGTAGGTGACTTAATCATATTTTCCATTTTCATCGCCTCTAAAACAAGCAGGTTATCACCTTTGAAAACTTGATTACCGGGCTTTACCATAACATTTAAAAGCAAACCGGGCATAGGTGCTTTTACCTCATTCACCTTTTGGGTACTCATATTATCCATTCCTAACTTGTGAAGAAGTAAGTCAAACCGGTCTTCAATAGAAACTTTCAATTCTTGATTATTTACTTTAAGCACACAAGATTTATCCTCCTTATTAAAATGTGCTAATTCAATCGTATAAGAACGATTATTATGTATGACATGATGAACCGAACCTTGCTTCGCCAGATTCATGTCAAAAGCTTCACCATTTACGGTTCCTTTTAATGCCTTTTGATCAGAAAATTCAAACTCAAAAATCTGTTCTTCGACTTTTGCCTTATACATATTGAGCAAGCTTTGATTATATATGCCAAAGATAGCCTATTTTAGTCAACCTATTCAAAGAAAAAAAGATGGCACTTATAGAAGAACTTAATCAACAGGGAAATAAATTATTTAAATACCGATCTAATCTACCTATACCATTTGCAGTAGTTGGATTAGTAATTTACCTCTATAATATCCACTTTCTGGGTAAAGAAGAGCATCATTTAATATTCGAAATTTTTTGTTTGGTAATAGGGCTTTTTGGACAAATCATTAGAGCCATCACTTTAGGCTACACACCTAAAGGAACTTCCGGTAGAAACACCCAAGGACAAGTTGCGGATGAACTGAACACCAAAGGAATGTACAGCATCATGCGCAACCCTTTGTATTTAGGAAACTTCTTTATGTGGTTTGCTATCATATTATTTATTGATGTCCATTGGTTTAGTATATTATATATTATGTGTTTCTGGATGTATTATGAACGAATTATCTTTGCAGAAGAAAATTTCTTGAGGAATAAGTACGGAGAACCTTATCTTAAATGGACTATGGAAACGCCTATTTTCATTCCTCGTTTAAGAGGGTGGAAAAAACCAGAGTTGTACTTCTCGCTCAAAAATGTACTCAAAAGAGAATATAGTGGGTTCTTTGCTTTGTTTTTTAGCTTTGCCTTATTTGATTTAATTGAAAATTACGTTCGTAATAATGTATGGCGATTAGATGATTTTTGGGCATACGCATTATTAGTAAGTGGATGCATTACCCTAGTGCTTAAAACCTTAAAAAAGAAAACAAAAATACTCCACGTTAAGGGAAGGTAATGTTAATAACTGATTAGGTGCTAGGTGCGAAGTTTCCGGACTTAATACTTGATACTTTGTACTTAATACTTGGTACTTAATACTTAATATTTGGTACTTTAAAAATTGTATTTTTACCCGAGATTGATTCTTATGCACAACACAGAAGTAAATAATGAAAAGCAATTAAAATACGACAAAGCCTATTTAAAAATGGCATCGGAATGGGCAAATTTATCCTACTGCGAACGTAAGCAGGTAGGAGCGCTTATTGTTAAAGATCGTATGATAATTTCGGATGGATATAACGGAACTCCTACAGGGTTTGAAAATGTTTGCGAAACAGATTCAGGGACTACCAAGTGGTATGTGTTACACGCAGAAGCCAACGCGATTTTAAAAGTTGCCCGTTCAACGCAAAGTGCCGAAGGAGCCACTTTATATCAAACACTTTCGCCGTGCAAAGATTGTAGCAAACTCATTCACCAATCGGGAATTAAAAGAGTTGTTTTTATTCATAAATACAAAGATACTGAAGGCGTTGATTTTCTTGTGAAAGCCGGTGTTAAAGTATCACATATTCCTTTGGAAAAAATACATAATGAGCTCTAGAAAGTCGTCAATAAAAAATCCATTTTTCATACTCTTCATACTTGCTTTGGGAATGTATTTGGGCAAATATTTATCCGGTCCTACTCAATACTTACAAATCAACAATACAGGACAGTTCCCAAAGCTCGTAGAGCTATTAAGTTATTTGGAGTACAATTATGTCGATGCTATAGATCTTGATAGTTTGCAAGAAGAGGTAATTACAAATACTTTGGAAAGTTTAGATCCACATTCGAGCTACATTCCACTTGAAGAACTTCAGGACATCACAGAAAGCATGCAAGGTAATTTTGAAGGTATTGGCGTAGAGTTTCAAATTATCAAAGATACTATCGTCGTCATTAGTCCTATTTCCGGAGGGCCTTCTCAAAGACAAGGAATTCGTGCAGGCGATAAAATTGTTAGGGTGGATACAATGAATGTTGCCGGAGTTGGCTTTACCAACAAGGATGTTTTAAAAACACTTAAAGGCGATAAAGGAACAGAGGTCTTACTCTTTATAAAACGAAAAAATATTGATCGACTTTTAGAGTTTAATATCATTCGTGACAAGATCCCCATTACCAGTGTTGATGTGTCTTATATGGTAGATAAAGAAATCGGTTATGTTAAGGTCAATCGTTTTTCAGGAACTACGGATAAAGAGTTTATCACTGCTTTGGATGGTTTAAAACGCAAAGGGATGAAAAAGCTCATTCTTGATTTACGCTCTAACCCGGGAGGCTACCTTTCTGCAGCCATTAATATGGTGGATGAATTTCTTTCAAGCGGAAAAATAATTGTTTACACTGAAGGAAACTCTCGCAACAAACAGGTATACAAATCTACGTACCATGGTGGATTTCAAAATGAAGAAGTCGTTGTATTAATTGATGAAGGCTCGGCTTCGGCAAGCGAAATTGTTGCTGGAGCTATTCAAGATCATGATAGAGGAATTATCATTGGACGAAGGACCTTTGGTAAAGGTTTGGTTCAGGAACAAAGTCAAATGACAGATGGTTCGGCTTTTAGACTAACGACTGCAAGGTATTATACGCCTTCAGGAAGGTCTATACAAAAACCTTATACCGATAATACTGGAGCTTATAATCAGGAATCATCAAATCGTTACTACAATGGAGAACTTTATCATGAGGATAGCGTTAAAGTTGCAGATTCATTGAAATTCTATACCGACGAAGGTCGTGTTGTTTATGGTGGAGGAGGGATATATCCTGATTATTTTATTCCACTTGACACTACAGGGCGCTCGGATTGGTTATACGATGTGTTGGCTGAAAATATGATGAGGACTTTTGCTTTTGACTATGTGGATGTTCATAGAGATCAGCTCAAGAAATATAAAAGTGCAGCCGAATTTCACTCCAAATTTAAGATTAAGGGAAGTTTATTTAAAGATTTCCTTGATGCTACTGAAGCCAAAGGAATCATAGGCACCAAATCTGAAATAGAAAATTCTAAACCATGGATTAAAATGCGATTAAAAGCATTTATTGCTCGCCAGGAATGGAATGATGAAGGCTTTTACAGAGCAATTAATGAAAACGATTCCATGACGGAGAAGGCTTTGGAACTTTTTTATGCTAAATAATGTAATTTGCTAAGAAGTTGTGAGTCCAGTATTATTTAGGCATTAAATTGTAAATTTATAACGATAAAGTATTCCCCTACATTAGTCTTCCTTAAAAAATATTTATGAATCAAATTATCAGCATATTTTCCTTTTCCTTGTTGTTCCTAGCTTGTAGTTCTAAAAAAGACTTGCGCGTGGATCTACATAGTTTTTCAGAACCACACGATGTGGTAACTACACATTTGGATTTAGATGTGGAAGTTGATTTTGATAAAGAAGTAATCTCGGGTGTAGCCCAATATCAAATTGAAAATAAAAACGGGAGTAGAGAACTTATTCTGGATGCAAATGGGTTAATTATCGATAGTGTTATAAATGCCGGAAATCATTGCAATTTTATCCTGAGTAAAAAAGACTCCATTCTAGGCCAAGCACTAATCATAGATATTGAAAAAGATACTAAAGAGGTTTCGATATTCTACCGGAGCGCCCCAGGATCAAAAGCTTTGCAATGGTTAGATCCAAGACAAACTGCCGGGAAAAAACATCCATTTTTATTTACACAGTCACAAGCTATTTTAGCCCGAACCTGGATTCCTTGTCAGGATTCGCCCGGTGTACGATTTAGTTATACTGCTAAAGTGAAAGTGCCTAAGGGTTTATTAGCGGTGATGAGCGCTGAAAACCCAACTGAAAAAAATGATGAGGGCATATACAACTTCAAAATGGAACAAGCCATTCCTGCCTATTTAATGGCACTTGGCGTGGGAGATCTGATGTTTCAAGCTTTAGGTGAGCACACGGGAATTTACGCAGAACCTGAAATAATTGGAAAAGCTGCTTATGAATTTGCCGAAACGGAAGATATGCTTACAATTGCTGAAGAGATGTACGGTAAATATGCCTGGGACAGATACGATATGTTAATACTTCCACCGAGCTTTCCTTTTGGAGGAATGGAAAACCCACGTTTGACTTTTGTTACGCCAACTATTTTGGCCGGTGATCGCTCATTAACTTCACTTATTGCTCATGAATTAGCACACTCCTGGTCGGGTAATTTAGTAACCAACAAAACGTGGA